>NZ_CP025116.1:1495000-1500000 GCF_002831625.1 Nonlabens sp. MB-3u-79
GTAATGTCATAGCCGAGTGATACTAATTACCCGTAAGCTTAGGTATTCATTCCTTTTTTTATTTACTTGTTTATATTTTCAATATGTCAACTTATACAGTTGACTTTATGTCAGCTGAACCATTAAGGTGGTTATAGCGATGGGGCTCACCTCTTACCTTTCCGAACAGAGAAGTTAAGCCCATTTGCGCAGATGGTACTGCTATTTGTGGGAGAGTATGTCGCCGCCTTCTTTTGAACCCTTGTCCTAACGGATGAGGGTTTTTTTATACCCCAAATCTAAAATATAATGCTGCAAATGAACCCTATAAATAGGGTTCCAATAGTTGTTATTTTACTCTCTGTAACAATTCCATCTTATTAGAGCGACTATTAGGTTAGGAATTAGATATACGAGTTCAGCTTTGATACTGTATATTTTTAAGATTTCGCCTTTTGTAACTAGTTTACACTATAAGTCAACACGACCTTTTCTATTCCCTTCCTGTAAGACAAATTAAACTTTAAATAGGAAGTTCTAGATTTATGTAGAATCAGCTTTGCATAATTGAGATCTGTTCCATCCTTCATGCAGATGCTGTACTTCTAATTTAGATCTGAACTCAAATCTGAATATTGTTGAGATTTCATTCAAGTTTAGAACAAGCGATAGACCCTTTTTTATTAGTCTTAAACTTTAAGATTGTAATGACACGATTAAATCATCTTGTTGTTAAAATGATAGTGCTTTAAGGGAGTATATGTTCTCAAGGTACTGCTATTCTTATGCATAAGTCATATAATAAAAATTAATATTAATAAGAAGGTATATTGATGTTGTGCTTAGTTATATGAATTACTTAGAAAGGGTTAAAGCTTTAGGTCATATATCAGCCTAAAGGGGAACCGTCAAGAGTACTTTACTCGTTGTTCAAGTTATCTTTTATTTGCGTTTATTGATGAAAATTTTTATCGTCACCAAATTAGGTGTGAGTATCTATTTCAGTTTATTCAATTTTAGAATTATTTATTATCATTTTAATGGTTATTTGGAAGGAGGTCTTATGGTTTCCAGGTGACCTTTTATATAGTTTAGAAGTGGTCTTTCTCAAGACTTCATATTTTGTATTTTAGAATTTAGGTCTTGGTAGTTGTTTTAAAATAGCTGGATTTTATATATTATCACAACATTATAAGAGAACTTGTGCTTTATCAACTTGGTTTTGTTATTACCGCACAGGTAATCAAACAGAAAAAACACAACTAATCCATTTGTATTTAGTAATCGTGTTAGCACTTTCGGCTATTTTAATGTTTTGAGGGTACAGGTATTTATGGAGCAGTTATAATGTTGTTGCAGAGGCGAAGGTGTCGTAGGTAGGGTTTGGAGGGTTATTTGATTAGGGAACAAAATAATTTATAACATTAAATAGCTGTAAATGAGCTTATTGTTTTTCACTTCCATTTATTTTCATTTTTTATCATTAAAAAGTTTGGTTGGTAACAGATAGTGTCTGTATATTTGCACCCGCTAAGGAAAACAGGTATATGTTTAACGAGGCAAATGTTCTTCAAAAAGGCTAAAAAATCAACAATGAAATCGTGAAGTTTTCTTGTAAGATTTTAGTTTTAGATTTTGAAGATGTTCATTGAGATATTGATTGACAGCACAAATTAAAGTTATCACTTTAAAGTGATAACAATAGTTATATAATAAATATAGATAAGCACAATGCTAATTAAGTAGTTTCTAAAAAGCATCATATATTAAATGATCTTTAAAAAGATTCGACGATGAAGAGTTTGATCCTGGCTCAGGATGAACGCTAGCGGCAGGCTTAACACATGCAAGTCGAGGGGCAGCATATCTAGCTTGCTAGATGATGGCGACCGGCGCACGGGTGCGTAACGCGTATACAATCTACCTATTACTGAGGTATAGCCCGAAGAAATTTGGATTAACACCTCATAGTATTATTAAGTCGCATGATTTAATAATTAAAGGTTACGGTAATAGATGAGTATGCGTCCTATTAGCTAGATGGTGAGGTAAAGGCTCACCATGGCTACGATAGGTAGGGGTCCTGAGAGGGAGATCCCCCACACTGGTACTGAGACACGGACCAGACTCCTACGGGAGGCAGCAGTGAGGAATATTGGACAATGGGCGCAAGCCTGATCCAGCCATGCCGCGTGTAGGAAGACGGCCCTATGGGTTGTAAACTACTTTTGTACGGGAAGAAATCTCTCTACGTGTAGAGAGTTGACGGTACCGTAAGAATAAGCACCGGCTAACTCCGTGCCAGCAGCCGCGGTAATACGGAGGGTGCAAGCGTTATCCGGAATCATTGGGTTTAAAGGGTCCGTAGGCGGGCTAATAAGTCAGTGGTGAAATGCAGGGGCTTAACTCCGGCACTGCCATTGATACTGTTAGTCTTGAATTATTGTGAAGTGGTTAGAATATGTAGTGTAGCGGTGAAATGCTTAGATATTACATAGAATACCAATTGCGAAGGCAGATCACTAACAATATATTGACGCTGATGGACGAAAGCGTGGGTAGCGAACAGGATTAGATACCCTGGTAGTCCACGCCGTAAACGATGGTTACTAGCTGTTCGGTACGATTGAGTACTGAGTGGCCAAGCGAAAGTGATAAGTAACCCACCTGGGGAGTACGTTCGCAAGAATGAAACTCAAAGGAATTGACGGGGGCCCGCACAAGCGGTGGAGCATGTGGTTTAATTCGATGATACGCGAGGAACCTTACCAGGGCTTAAATGCATTTTGACAGGTCTAGAAATAGATTTTTCTTCGGACAATTTGCAAGGTGCTGCATGGTTGTCGTCAGCTCGTGCCGTGAGGTGTCAGGTTAAGTCCTATAACGAGCGCAACCCCTGTTGCTAGTTGCCAGCGAGTCATGTCGGGGACTCTAGTGAGACTGCCGGTGCAAACCGTGAGGAAGGTGGGGATGACGTCAAATCATCACGGCCCTTACGTCCTGGGCCACACACGTGCTACAATGGTAGGGACAGAGAGCAGCCACTTCGTGAGAAGGAGCGAATCTACAAACCCTATCTCAGTTCGGATCGTAGTCTGCAACTCGACTACGTGAAGCTGGAATCGCTAGTAATCGCATATCAGCCATGATGCGGTGAATACGTTCCCGGGCCTTGTACACACCGCCCGTCAAGCCATGGAAGCTGGGGGTGCCTGAAGTCGGTGACCGCAAGGAGCTGCCTAGGGTAAAACCGGTAACTGGGGCTAAGTCGTAACAAGGTAGCCGTACCGGAAGGTGCGGCTGGAACACCTCCTTTCTGGAGTTTCTGAAATAATGAAACTACAAGAGTGATGTAATGCAGAGTTACTTAGTTAGTGTGTTTATTTATTTTTATATTAAGAATTGTCAATTAAGAGAAGCCGCGAGGTTTTGTTCAATGATTTAGAGTCTCATAGCTCAGCTGGTTAGAGCGCTACACTGATAATGTAGAGGTCGGCAGTTCGAGTCTGCCTGGGACTACTTTTTTTTGTGGTTTTGCCACATTTGTTCATTTAAAATAATTAGGAAACTTTAGATGTTGAGGATTATATTCCATATTCATAATTTTGAATTAATTTTCTAAATTTCTGAAATGGGGGATTAGCTCAGCTGGCTAGAGCGCCTGCCTTGCACGCAGGAGGTCATCGGTTCGACTCCGATATTCTCCACGAGTGTATTTATACACAAACGTTCATTGACATATTGAAAAGATTAAACGAGTAACGTAGATTAATTTCTACATTATAAAAGTAAAATAAAATAGGTTTTTACTCCATATCGTTGTGGGGTAAAATTGAATATCATAAGCAAATTAAGGGCGTATGGGGAATGCCTTGGCTCTCAGAGGCGATGAAGGACGTGATAAGCTGCGATAAGTTGCGGGGATCAGCACATGTGAATTGATCCGCAAATTTCCGAATGGGGCAACCCGGTATATTGAAGATATATCATCCGCAAGGAAGCAAACCTGGTGAACTGAAACATCTAAGTAGCCAGAGGAAGAGAAAACAATAGTGATTCCGCTAGTAGTGGCGAGCGAACGCGGAATAGCCCAAACCAATAATGTTACGGCATTGTTGGGGTTGTAGGACCGTAATATTTGATGTGCAATGAATAGGAATCTTTTGGAAAAAAGAACCAAAGAGGGTGATAGTCCTGTACTGGTAAGTTGCATTATTGATAACGGTATCCTGAGTAGTGCGGGGCACGTGAAACCCTGTATGAATCTAGCGGGACCATCCGCTAAGGCTAAATACTCCTGAGAGACCGATAGTGAACTAGTACCGTGAGGGAAAGGTGAAAAGAACCCTGAATAAGGGAGTGAAATAGATCCTGAAACCATACGCTTACAAGCGGTCGGAGCCCATTAATTGGGTGACGGCGTGCCTTTTGCATAATGAGCCTACGAGTTACCGTTGTTAGCAAGGTTAAGGATTTCAGATCCGCAGCCGTAGCGAAAGCGAGTCTGAATAGGGCGTGTAGTTAGCAGTGGTAGACGCGAAACCGTGTGATCTACCCATGGGCAGGGTGAAGCTGTAGTAACATACAGTGGAGGCCCGAACCGGTTGACGTTGAAAAGTCTTCGGATGACCTGTGGGTAGGGGTGAAAGGCCAATCAAACTCGGAAATAGCTCGTACTCCCCGAAATGCATTTAGGTGCAGCGTTAACTAAGTTTTATAGAGGTAGAGCTACTGATTGGATGCGGGGGCTTCATCGCCTACCAATTCCTGACAAACTCCGAATGCTATAAAATAGTGGTTAGCAGTGAGGGCATGGGTGCTAAGGTCCATGTCCGAAAGGGAAAGAACCCAGATCATCAGCTAAGGTCCCAAAATGTATGTTAAGTTGAATAAACGAGGTTGTACTGCATTGACAGCTAGGATGTTGGCTTGGAAGCAGCCATTCATTTAAAGAGTGCGTAACAGCTCACTAGTCGAGCGGTACGGCATGGATAATAATCGGGCATAAATATACTACCGAA
>NZ_CP025116.1:1802500-2032500 GCF_002831625.1 Nonlabens sp. MB-3u-79
AAAAATAATATTTGGCGCAAAAGTACATAAAAATAACTTTTTTTTTATAAAATAAAACTGTTTTAAAGGGTTTATAATCAAAAGATAAAATTTTACAGAATGCCTCTTCTATTGTAGGAATTTTTCATTATTAACGATAATATTAAATAGCTCACGGAGCCTAGTACTTGCTATAAACATAGGGGAGGTGTGTAGATTTTGGATGGTATTTCGCTTCCCGAAGTGAATTCGGGACAAGTTTCGCGAAAGCGGGATGCTCATCCTTCTACAGAATGTCTCAATATTATTTAGAGCATATTCATAAATATAGCTCGTCTTAAAGTAGTATTATTCATAGTTGGAGTCGCTTATCAGGAAAGGATGATAGAATAGTATTTGATGAATCTGCATGCCATATTATTGAACTATAGATTTTGAAATAGGTGTACCTTCCTAAAAGCTTAAATACGGCTTGCTCTATTGTTTTTTAATTCAAAGTTTCCCAAACACTACCGTTCCACAGTCGGACTTTGTTGGTGCCACTATCGTAATATATATCACCTGCTGAAGGAGAGGTAGGTGTTGTAGCTCTAGGGGTTAAATTGATGATATCGCTTATTTTTAAACCTCCTCTAACTTCCACCTCGTCGGTATCAAACTTTCCATAGATTAAAGGGTCGTCATTGGGATCGTTTTGAATAATAAGGGTGTTGCTAGCGGTAGTTTCTCCGTTACCGGCACCAAAACCTATAAAAACATTGTTATTTCCAGTATTCAAAACTCCACTAGTAGCTCCTAAATAAGTATTGGAGTTTCCAGCAGCATTATTGCGTCCTGCTGTGGAGCCTACAAACACATTTTCATCTCCTACACTAGAGTTCAAACCGCTAGCGCTACCTAGAAAAGTGTTGCTGAGTCCTGTGGTGTTAGCGTTGCCTGACGTCTGACCAAAAAAGCTATTATCAGAACCTGAAGTATTTTGGATTCCTGTACGTTCTCCAAAGAAGCTGTTCTTTGATCCATCTACATTAGCTACCCCACTTTGAGAACCAAAGAAACTATTCTTTTCTCCTGTGGTATTGCTTTGACCACTGTTAGCTCCAAAAAAACTGTTGTCTGCACCAGAGGTGTTGGAAGCCCCGCTGTTAGTTCCTATAAAGGTGGATCTTGTCGTAAGGGTATTATCGTTTAATTCTCCAGCATTTTCCCCTATAAACACCGATTCTCCTGTGTTTAAAAAATCGAGCTGTCCTTTTTGAGTAAATCTAAAAAACAAGGTGTTGTTGGTTTTGATATCCAGATCCTGTGTGTCTGTAGTTCCAATAAAATCCACACCGTTTACGGTGCCTGTGTTCCCTCTTAAATTCCAGTCTCTAGATTCTGTATCACTAGTCACTAAACGAACCCATTGGGTAGCGGTAGCGTTCCAATAATAAAAACCTGGGGTCACATCGCTTACAGTTGCTGTGTTGTACACCAACAAGCTTTCAATATTACCATTTACAATGGTAGACATGTCACCGGTCCCTGTTAGCGTCAATCTAGGTATGAGTATTCCTGTATCTGAAGACACTACATCTAGTGAAGAAGATCCGTCAGGAGCTGCCGTGTTGATCCCTACTTGAGCTATTAGGCTGCTAGAGCATAATAAGAATAACAATAGCATGCATTGGATTCTAATCTGCTTTGATTGGTAATTATATATATTTAAGTTCATCATCTCGTGTATTAATTAAGAGGTTCCCAAATAGAACCTGTCCATACTTTTAATTTATTATCACTGGAATCGTAATAGATATCTCCCGTATTCGGTGCTGAAGGAACTTGAGCTTTAGGTGATAAGTTTAATTTATTTTGAATGATCAATCGTCCATTTATCAGAAGCGTGTTAGCTTGAAAATCTCCATAGATAAGAGAGGTATCTAGGTTGTCATTTTGAAGTACAAAAAGATCATTGGCGTTAGGCACCAAACCATCTGCATCATGACCAATAAAGATATTACCTTGACCTGTATTTGTAGCTCCAGTATAGCTTCCTAAAAAGGTATTGTGATTAGAAGAGGTATTTACCAGACCAGCGTTCTTACCAATAAAGACATTGTAATTACCTTGATTTAAAGCAAAGCCACTATTTTCACCAATGAATAGGTTGTGATTCCCCGTGACATTAGATAGGCCTGCAGCATTTCCAAAGAAGTTATTGTACACCCCTTTTGTGTTTTGATTTCCGCTGCGTTCTCCAAAGAAGCTGTTTCCTCCAACGCCACAAGCGATCAAGTTGATTAGTGTAGGAAGATCGTTAGAGATATTGGAACCAGAAAGATCACTTACTGTTTCCGTACCACTTGTTCCTTGAGCAGTTGCTTGGTTGGTTATAAAACCAGCGTCTACATCTGTTTGTAGAATGCTGTAAGTAGCTGTATACACCCAGGTTTCAGTTGTATCTAACTCGTTATCAGCATCTGCATCACCATTGACAAAAGTTATAGCAGGCACTTCCACATCTGTAAGACTTACTGCTGTTAAACTGGAGTTCCCTAGGTTGGATACTTGAAAAGTATAGGTAACCGTCTCTGATGCATCTGTACAGCCGTTGGCATTAGTATCATTGAAAACTGCTGTTCGCACCAGTGCAATGTTAGGTAGAAGTACGCTAAGAGTTCCTGATTGTACTTCACGTGCACAAACATTATCCACGTGTGTAATGACTACAAAGTATTGTTGGCCATCTAATGCTTCTGTCGCTGTAATGTTTAAACTGGCATTAGTTTCTCCAGGTATGGCGGTGCCACCTGCATCAGGGTCGTCTAGATACCACTGATATCTGATCCCAGCATTGGCATTACCTGGTGTGGTATAACTGGGTGTTGTTGCAGGTGCGGCCCCCACAAAAGTGGTGGTCTCATCTCCACGAGCGGTAAGGTTAAAGGTAGCTGTGGCTCCATTATTTACAGTTTGGTTAGTTGTTGCAGCAGTTATTTGGAGTTGGGTAGCGGTATATTCATTACCGGTAATACCATTATAACCACCTGCGCCGCCTGTAACTAGGCCGTCAGTGTCAAAACCTGTACCGTCTAAAACGCCATCATTATTAGCATCTACTCCTCCTGATTCTAGCACATCAAAGCAGCCGTCATTATCAGAATCGCTATCTAAAGAGTCGACAATACCGTCTCCATCTGTATCTCCGACAGTTTGTTCTATTTGAAAAGTTAAGTCCCCATCATTATCACCATAATTATCATCAGCAAAAATAACATAGATCTCCCCTGAAACTGATGGGGTCACTGAAATGGTATTGTTAACAGCAAAAACTTCTCCTAATAATTCATCCACCCCTGGGTTGTATTGCCCGTTCCCATTAGTATCTACCATGGCTATAAACCGCAAACGATTGGTATAGTCTGCAGCTACTAAATTTGCAAAGGGAAGGTCAATCGAAGTGTTGGGGTTTCTAACATGATTGTCAGCATTATCTCTATAGTAATTACCATCTAAGTCCACCCATCTGCGGTCAGCACTTTGATCAAAAAAATACTTTAACACCGATAAGCCATCATGTGGTCCACCACTTACTACTGCAGCGCCTATAGATGAAGTAGGGGAGGTAAATCGGATAGTAACACTAGGGGTAATAGAAACACCAGAAGATTGCCAGGCCTGCACAGTCGTGCTAAAGTTAGAAGATGTTGACAGTACTACCACTTGATTTTCATTAGTATCTAATATCCCATCATTGTCATCGTCTAGGTCACAAATATCAGAGACACCATCTCCATCGGTGTCTAGATTGTTGGAAATAGTAGCGTCACATTCATCATTTGAAGCATCACGGTAATCGTAGTCAATAGTGAGTGCGATAGCATTGCCACCGCCTGGATTCACGTCGTCATCAGTATCTAATAAGGTGAACAAGCCACTACCACTAGTATAAGCGTTTCCATTGACATCGGTATAATCGTCTACGGATTCTGAATCGTCAGAAAGGCCATTAACGCCTGCTCCATTTGCAAGGATAGGTGTGGTTGTAAAACTTTCATTTATATCATTAATTCCATCGTTGTCAGAATCAGCGTCGAGGTAATCTACATCATCAGTACCGTCTGTATTTACAGGAGTTAAACCAGTAGAGCCTGTGCCGTCTGAGTTTCCATTTGGTGTGGCATCATAGGCGTTATCTAGTCCATCATTATCATTATCAAGACCTGTAGGCGATATGTATCCTGCTGTGGTTTGGGCTTCTACGTTGTCTGGAATACCATCATTGTCGGAGTCTAGGTCAAAATTGTTTCTGACGCCATCGTTATCTGAGTCTTCTGATAAGGGCAAGCTGCAGGCGTTGGTTATACGAATACTATGGTTATTAGTACTACCACCAGTGGATGCTGTAAAACCAAAATACACGTTTGATTCTCCTGCAAAGAAATTGGTTATCAAATCAGCAGTATAAGAATCGCTATACACGTTGTCAAACAAGTACGAAAGTCTCTGTGTGCTGGCATTCCATGAAATATCTATAGTGTGCCATTGTCCATCTTCTATGTTACCTGAAGCACCTAAGGCTACATCTGGTCTTAATGTCGTATTTGGAGCAGCCTGATCTGTATCCCAAAATGTTGCATGATCTGCTGCGATATCTAGGGCATTTTGATAGGTATCAAATTCAATAGCAATACCATTTTGAATACCTCCAGCACCAATAGCTATACCGTTATTTCCAACCACATTATTACCTGCAGGATCATTGTGGAAGACAGTGGCTATACCATCAGCTCCGTTATTATTGTTGGTTCCAAAATTGGCTTCAAAACTTAAAGTAAAGCTCTCATTAAAACTTATTCTACCAAAAGACCAAGCCTGCCCGCTTTGATTGTTTAGATTGGGTGTAAGTCGAAACTCATTTATTGAAGTTTCTGAAGCGTTTCCTGTAATATTAAAGTATTCTGAAACAGTTCCAGTCAAATTCCTTTCTTCACAATCTAAGATTCCATCGTTATCATCGTCTATATCGCAAATATCAGAGACACCATCTCCATCGGTGTCTATATTTCCAGAGGCGACAGGGTCGCATGGGTCAGGGCAGTTTGCATCTTGTACGCCACTATTCTGGCTACTCCCTGCAGATTGGCCGCTTCCTGTAGCTATTGTTGGAACTCCATTGGCATCTACACTACCGGTAAGCATGTCATTAGCATCTGTGTTGGCACTGGTGAAATTTGCTCCTCCCTCAACCGCATCACTACAACCATCACTATCTGAGTCCCTGTCTAAATGATCTGGAACCCCATCGTTGTCTGTATCTTGACCACTACACGGAATAGTAATTGTCGTTCCAAATTGACCATCTACACTAAATTCAAATAGATGTGGGTCTGATCCATCGTTATCTTGTCTACTTCTGATTCTTATAGAGGTAATAGGGCCGGCAGAAAACACGTTAAACTGTCTGATAGCTGTTGAGACTACTGGATCATAAGCGGTTGCGTAGGTTGGACCAACTTGTGCGGCTCCATTAAAAAGCAATACTTCTAACCCCAAATAGTTAGCTGCATTATTATTTTGTTCACTATTGCCCCAGTAAATGGTTATTTGAGTATTAGTAGGTAAGGTTGCTCCAAAATCTAAATTAAGATCGTTACCTGGTGGATGATGAACTCTACGGTCAGCGTTAACAGCGTTAGCCGTATTGGCATCAAATAAGTCAGTAAAAGTAGCGTTTGAAAAGTGATCAGGGAGTGCTCCGATGAGTGTAATATTAGCTGTAGTTTCTACACAACCTTCGTCGGTGTCTAAAATCCCATCATTATCGTCATCTAAGTCACAGTTATTATTAATTCCGTCTGCATCTGGGTCGTTTGCGGTTGGTGTGCCTACTATCGCTCCGTTAGTACAAGGATCTGTAAGAATTATATTGTCAAAAAACATGTCTTCACTACCAGAGTCATTACTGGTTAGAATTCTGACCCATGTATTTGTATTACCGCCGCTTATTTCAAGTGAAACGGCACCCGTATTATTCTGATTGGTACCACAAGGAGCCGTTAAGGTTTGTAAATTCGTATAAGACACTCCATTATCATAAGAAACTTGAAAAAAGGTTTGATCTCCTGATTCAAAACCACTACTGGAATCATCACAATTCCAATCTGCTGTCCATATAACAGAAGAATACCCACTTAAGTCTATTCTACGAGCAAAGGACCTGTCTGCACCACCGTTAGAAAACACGCTACCGCCTATAACTGAAGGGCTCCCAGTAGTGGTCCAAGAGGCAGTTGCCCAACCGGTACCACCAGAAAAGTTGTTGGATGAAAAATCATCTGAAGCTATAGTGCTTTGTAGGTTGTACGGGTAGTCTGAAATGACTAAAGGAGAAGTTAGTTGGTTTCCAACCTCTAAAACCCAATCACCAGAGGCACCGGTAAGATTAGTAGAAGCTGCAACTTGGATATCTAGCTCTTTTTCTAAGTAGGTAACTGCTGCTCTCCCTTTTTCGCCTTGAGCAAAATAGCAGCCGTAGATGTTAAGGCTCCCTTGTCCTGCAGACATTTCCGCAAAGGGGAAAGAAAAATGAGTTTTTACAAAAGTTGCTATTTCTTCTGCGCCTAGCCATTTGTCGTTGATAAAAAGTTCGCCTGGACGACCATGAGAGAACAAGTAAAAGCCTAATTCGTCTTGAGGCAGGGCATTTTTTAACAGATGAGTATCTTTTAGGGAGGCGTCTATATAATTACTTGATATAGAACCAGTATGCTGGTAAGTAGTTATAGCACTTGAATTTATGGTGTACAGTAGCATTGTAATTAAAGGCCATAGTACCTTAACCACCATATACCTAAAATAATTTCCCCTCATTATTTAAAATATTTACAGTTATCTTTTTATTTGTCCTCTGGAAACTAGGACGTTAGAAAATTAATATTTTTTTTGCTAAAACGCATAAAAAAATAGATGCTTCTTTTTTTTTAAAATATTTTTATACTCAAAATATTTTTTTTTTAGAAAAGGGAGCCGCTATCACGATCCCTTTTGTATAGAGGTCTTAGCGCAATTTTACTTCTTCAATTTGAAAGGCTGAGAATTATTTTTCCATCACTAAAATTATAATTTAAGATTTTTTATTTATTCGATAAACATCACTATTCTGTTAATATTTAGCATTATTAATTGTGTGAAATAATATTTTATAGTTGTTTGAACAAAATGTAAATAATTGTTTTCAAATCACTTGAGTATAAATTTAGGTATAATTATGGGTATAAATACCCATTTAGATACAACCTAGTAGTCTGCTGAATACGTATTAAAAGTCAGCTATTTCTAAGTATAATGGAATTCATTTTATTACCAGGTAATTTTTAGGGTATTTTAAAAACGTGAATAGCGTCCTTGGATGATGGTAATTCCTTTATCACTATAAAGCAATAGAGCAAGTTCAAATCCCTGAAAAAAGGAATTCAGAGAGGAAGACCTTAGGTGCACTATCAAATTTGCAATCTTCATTGATAGTTGAATAACAATAGATACCTCTTTAAATCAGGAGTTGTCCTTTTGATGAGTTAACCTCTCATTATGTTGCTCAATAAAGCGATTCTTAATAGTGCTTGATAGATACAGGTATTGGTGTAAAAAATGTGATAGGATTAGGGATGCTGTATGGTATTTCGCTTTCGCGAAAGCGGTACTAAGAATAAGCCTGTTGAAAACCAGACAGTTGATGATAACGATCATTTAACGTAACAAAGTGTTAAAAACCAATAAATAAGAGTATTTTTGCAGCCGCTTAGAAGCATTATTTTTTATGAAAGATATCAGAAACATCGCGATTATTGCTCACGTAGACCACGGTAAGACTACGTTAGTAGACAAGATTTTACACCATTGTGAAACCTTCCGTGAGAATGAAACTACCGGAGATTTAATTCTTGATAACAACGATATTGAACGTGAACGCGGGATTACCATCCTTGCAAAGAACGTATCAGTAATGTACAAAGGCACGAAGATCAATATTATTGATACTCCTGGTCACGCCGATTTTGGTGGTGAAGTAGAGCGTGTATTGAACATGGCTGATGGTGTACTACTTTTAGTAGATGCCTTTGAAGGCCCAATGCCTCAAACTCGTTTTGTATTGCAAAAAGCTATCGACCTTGGTTTAAAGCCATGTGTGGTAGTGAATAAAGTAGATAAAGAAAATTGTACACCAGATGAGGTGCATGAGTCTATTTTTGACTTGATGTTTGAACTTGGTGCTGAAGAATGGCAATTGGACTTTCCTACTGTTTACGGTAGTGCAAAGAACAACTGGATGTCTGAAGACTGGAAGAATGAAACGACTGATATCGAGCCTTTGTTAGATATGGTGTTAGCGCACGTTCCTGCTCCTAAAGTAGAGCAAGGAACAACTCAGTTGTTGATTACTTCTTTAGATTTCTCTAATTATACCGGACGTATCGCGATAGGTCGTATCAAAAGAGGATCTATTAAAGAAGGACAAAACGTTTCATTATGTAAGCGTGATGGTTCTGTAACTAAAACTAAAGTCAAAGAAGTTTATGTCTTTGACGGTATGGGAAAAGCCAAAGCAGAAGAGGTAATGGCTGGTGATATTTGTGCCATTGTAGGACTAGAAGGTTTTGAAATAGGAGACTCTGTTGCCGATTTTGAAAACCCTGAAGCTATGCCTACGATTGCTATCGATGAGCCTACCATGAGCATGCTATTTACTATTAATGATTCTCCTTTCTTCGGTAAGGACGGTAAATTTGTAACCTCACGTCACATTAATGACCGTTTAACTAAAGAATTAGAGAAAAATCTTGCCTTACAAGTACACGATACTGGTAGTGCAGATAAGTTTATGGTTTTTGGCCGTGGTGTATTGCACCTTTCTGTATTGATCGAAACGATGCGTCGTGAAGGTTATGAAATGCAAATAGGACAGCCACAAGTTATTATAAAAGAAATAGATGGTGTTAAATGTGAGCCTATTGAAGAGCTTACTATCGATTTACCTGAAGAGGTAAGTGGTAAGGCTGTTGAAATGGTTACCTTAAGAAAAGGAGAAATGACTAGTATGGGGCCTAAAGGGCAACGTATGGTTTGCGAATTTAAAATTCCTTCTCGTGGTATCATCGGATTGCGTAATCAATTGATTACAGCTACTGCAGGAGAGGCGATTATGAACCATCGTTTTGTAGGTTTTGAACCTTATAAAGGAGACATTCAAGGACGTACTAATGGTTCTATGATTTCTATGGAGAAAGGAACGTCGATTCCTTATTCTATGGATAAACTACAAGATCGTGGTAAATTCTTTATCTACCCAGGTGAAGAGATTTATGGTGGTCAAGTAGTAGGAGAGAATTCTAGACCAGATGATCTAGCGATCAACCTTACAAAAACGAAGAAGCTTTCTAACGTGCGTAGTGCTGGTAATGATGATAAAGTAAAGATCGCACCGCCGGTAAAATTTACTTTAGAAGAAGCATTGGAATACATTCAAAAAGATGAGTACGTTGAAGTGACTCCTAATTACTTAAGATTGCGTAAGATCATTCTTGATGAAGGAATGCGCAAACGTGCAGGAAAACAACTTTCTTAATTTCTAATTAAGAATTATAATATAAAAAAGACTGTCTGAAAAGACAGTCTTTTTTGCTTAAAAAGCTTTCAGAGTTCGTTTCCGTTCCCCAATCCTGAAGGGTGCGGAAACTAGTATTGTATTAGTATGGGGTGTGGATTAGAAAGCTCTCCCTTTAGGGCAGGGGAAAAGCTTTCAGAGTTCGTTTCCGTTCCCCAACCCTGAAGGGTGCATTTCGTTTCCGTTCCCCAACCCTAAGGGTGCATTTTGTTTCCGTTCCCCAACCCTAAAGGGTGCGGAAACTAGTATTGTATTAGTATGGGGTGTGGATTAGAAAGCTCTCCCTTTAGGGTAGGGGAAAAGCTTTCAGAGTTCGTTTCCGTTCCCCAACCCTAAAGGGTGCGGAAACTAGTATTGTATTAGTATGGGGTGTGTATTAGAAAGCTCTCCCTTTAGGGCAGGGGAAAAGCTTTCAGAGTTCGTTTCCGTTCCCCAACCCTGAAGGGTGCATTTCGTTTCCGTTCCCCAACCCTAAAGGGTGCGGAAACTAGTATTGTATTAGTATGGGGTGTGGATTAGAAAGCTCTCCCTTTAGGGCAGGGGAAAAGCTTTCAGAGTTCGTTTCCGTTCCCCAACCCTAAAGGGTGCGGAAACAAAAGCTTTAATTTCAAATTAGTTTTTAAGTTCAAAAGTTTCCTTCTACCTATCTTAGCGTCTTAATAATTTTAATTGAGTATACAGGTTCAAAAATATCTTCTAGAAAATGCCGCAGAGTGGAACGCTTTTGTAAAGCAATCTGTAAACGGTACCTTCCTTCTGGATCGTAATTTTATGGACTATCACCAGGAGCGCTTTGAAGACCACAGTTTAATGATGCACCTAGACGGTCAATTGATGTGTTGTATTCCTGCTCATGTAAAAGACGGTATTTTTTACAGTCATCGAGGTTTGAGTTATGCGGGTTTGATCATCAGCGCTAACGCAGCAACAAATATAGACAGGATTGTTGATGCGTTGTTGGAGTATTTGAAAGGTCTCGCTTTCGCGAAAGCGGAATTACAACTACCACCTGTATCCTATCAATCTATAAATAAGGAAATTGCAGATGTTTTAGAACAGAAAGGTTTTACTCCTAATCGAAAATTGCACAATCAGTCGGTAGCATTAGATCAAGAAATACAGGTGTCACCTAAAAAGTCTATAGGTTACCGCAATGGGAAATTTGAGGGTTTGAGGATGGAAACCACAAATGATTTTAGGAGTTTCTGGGAAGAAGTTTTAACGCCACAATTGGCAGAACGTTACCATTCAAAGCCAGTACACAGTCTAATAGAAATAGAATTACTCGCTTCTAGGTTTCCAGAGAACATCATTCAGTATAATGTGTATAGGGAGGGTGCATTACTTGCAGGAATCACTTTTTTTATAAAAGGGAACATAGTGAAGTCTCAATATACTGCTAGTTCTCCAGACGGGTTAAAAACAGATGCCGTAGCTTATGTTTATATGGAGGCTATGAAAGAATTTAAGGAAAAAGGATGCTCCTTAATGGATTATGGACCAGTGAATGAAAAAGACGGATCGGTAAATAAAGGTTTACAGCGCTTTAAAAAACAATTGGGCTGTCAAGAAGAGGAATGGCGACGATGGGAATTTGAATTGTAATCAATAGGTCAAAGAAAAAAACCACCAAACAATAAGTTGCTATCAAACACTTATTATCCGGTGGTCATTCAACCAAACTTAACTTATTTTTCTTTTTCATAATATTTTCGGATGTTTATAATTAATAAAGGCTAATTCAATAATCTAAACTTTACTTCCAATCTTATGATGGTACAAATTTAAAGGATTTACCCAGTTCAAGATGCCAATATCTAGTTAAGCAATGTTAAGTAGTGTTACCTTTATATTTTAAAAAACCAATTAAATTTGCAACAGACTTTTAACAAATGAAGAATACAAAGAGATCATTTCATTTCGCCGTTTTTTCGAGTGTATTGCTTGTCGTTTTTACGATTTTAGGCCAGACCACAAGGACAGCAGCTAATACTATCAATGATATCACTGCTTACTTAATCACCTTGTTTTTTATATCAGTTCTTTTTGGAGCTATTTTTAGTGTTTTGAGTATTAGAGAGGATTTCCATTGGAAAAAATATGCGGGAATAGGAGTTAATTTCTTCTTTTTGGTAATGACCAGCCTTGCTTTGATCGGTAATTTAAAAGACATCGTAGAAGCCTTTAGATAAAGCACTTTTGTTGTGTTATCTTCGTTACCTAGTCCATGAAGGAAATGATATCAACTTATATTCCATATTTAGATCTACAACCTCATAACAACAGGTTTGCTCAACAAGACCTAAAGACGTTTAAAGAAATTCACCGTACAGGTAGATTCATAGGTGGGGAATGGGTGAATAGATTTGAAAATACATTTGCCTCATATTGTGGAGTAGATCACTGTATAGGAACTGCTAACGGAATGGACGCGCTCACCATTATCTTAAAAGCAGAACTTGCTTTAGGAAAGCTTCCTAAAAATGCAAAGATTGTGGTGCCAGCTCACACCTATATCGCCACTTTTTTAAGTGTGCTTCATGCAGGTATGCAGCCTATTCCTGTAGATGTGGAAGAACTTACTATAACTGCACAAGTATTGCGTCAGTTCCATCAAAACTATGATGCTATCATAGCTGTAGATATTTATGGGAGGCTGGTAGATGATGAAGTATATGCCTATGCAAAAGAAAAGTCAATTCCTATCTACTGTGATACCGCTCAATCTCATGGTGCAACTAGTGATACAGGCGTTAAGTCTGGGAATCTAGCTCGAGCCAGTGCCTTCTCCTTTTATCCAACAAAAAACTTAGGAGCTCTTGGAGATGCAGGGGCGATAACCACAAATGATCACGACCTGGCAATTACCTGCCGCAAGATTGCTAATTACGGTAGAGAAAGCCGTTTTATCAATAACTTAGTGGGAGTTAATTCTAGACTGGATCCATTACAAGCTGGTTTTTTGCTCAATAGATTGCCACAACTCGACACCGATAATCAAAGAAGAGTAGCGATAGCTTCGTATTATTTCAAGCATCTTCAGAATACTAAAGTAAGCTTACATACTCTCGATTTCCTTAAAAATAATGTCGTGCATGTTTTTCCTGTTTATGTAGATCATAGAAAAGGCTTTGTAGATCACTTAGATAAGGAAGGCATAGGTACAAGCGTGCATTATGAAGTGCCTCCACATCAACAAAAAGCATTGCAAGAGTTGAATCATCTTAGATTTCCAGTTACAGAAAAATTACATCGCACAGAGGTGAGCTTGCCTTGTCACCCATTAATGACTTTAGAGCAGCTGCAAAAAGTAGTACAAGCAGTAAATGCCTACTAGATGAGAAGACTCTTTTATAAACTTCATAAAAATGTATTGCTCAAAGTAGCTGGGTTCAATTCTATTCATGTATTTCTGAAAATAGGAATAGGGGCCATCATGTCTAAAATTCTTGCTGAGTACGTAGGTGCGGCAGGATTGGGAATCCTTGGTAACCTGCGTAATTTTACTCAAGGCTTACTCACTTTTTCTGTGCTAGGGCTGGAAAATGGACTGATTAAAAATACGGCCCAATTTCAGCAAGAGCCGGCAGCGTTAAAAAAGGTATTTGGTACCGCTTGGTTATGGAGCATATGCGCCAGTATAACAGCAGCTGTTGTGATATTCTTTGCCGCTTCTTGGTTGGATGAAAAACTTATAGCGACAGAGGTAGACTTTTCTATGGTTTTTAAAGTTCTTGCCTGTTCGCTGCCTTTTTATGTAGTTTTTGTTTTGATTACCAGCCTGATGCAAGGTCTAGAGTGGTACAAGAAATTTATTATTCTCAATATCATTATAAGTATTTTGGTTTTTGGAACTTCTGCGATTCTGGTCTATCAATACAATCTTACCGGAGCTTTATATTCGCTTGCTTTAGTTCCTTTTTTACAATGTATCGCAGCCGTTGTTTTTTGGTTGTTTCAAGGAGAAAAAACCATAATACTTCAAGAACTTCTGAATTTTCACTTTGATAAAAAAACCAGTCGGCAGTTGCTTAAATACAGTATTATGGCACTGGTCAGTGCTTTGCTAATTCCCTTGGTAAATATCTTGGTAAGAGATCAAGTTAGAGTAGAAGTGAGTGATGAGGCTGCTGGATGGTGGGAGGCTGTCGTGCGTATCTCTGGATATTACATGCTTTTTGTAACCAGCTTGATCAGCCTTTATGTCTTGCCTAGTTTGAGTAAAGATAACAGTCATAAGAACTACAGAGCTACTGTCTGGAATTTCTATAAAACAATATTACCACTTGTTATAGTCGGTCTTATCGCCATTTACTTTTCTAGAAATTTGATCATATCCATATTATTCACCAATGAATTTGACCCTTCTAGCGGTTTATTTAAATGGCAGCTACTAGGCGATTTTATAAAGATCATTACTACGGTCTTAGCCTTTAGATTTATTGCTATAAACGACTTGAGAAACTACCTTATAGCTGAGGTCTTGAGTATCGCATCTTTTTACCTCTTAGCGCTTTATTTTATCCCCGCTTATCAAGAAGAAGGTGTAGTAATGGCTTATTTAGGTAATTATATATTTTATTTATTGGTGTTGCTCTTCATCTTGCGAAAAGAACTGTTTGGTAAAGAAATTTCTCTTTAATTCTCCCTAAGATAGTTGTGTCACATAGTTACTAAAGTATTAATAATCAATAGTATAAATTAGTTTTTTTTATATTTTCATCAGTAAAAAAGCTTCTTAAGTGAGTGCTTATGATCTTTTGTCCAGGATGGTACTTTAAAAAAGGATGCAGTTACATCCTGATAATATTTTAATAAAAGGATTCCTATTTTGTGCTCGGCTCGGTACTACAAACTTATATTTGTACCTTCAGTTCGTTTCTGTTTTTGTTGTTAGTGGGTGTTCCGCTTTCGCGAAAGCGGATATTTTAAAAATCAATCGACCACTTATTATGGATTTACAACTCAACAGACCTATTTGCTTTTTTGACCTAGAAACTACTGGTACGAATATCTCTAAAGATAGAATCGTTGAAATTTCTATACATAAAGTATTCCCCAATGGAGAGGAGAAGACCTATACTTTTAAAATAAATCCTACGGTGCCTATTCCTGCAGAAACTACCGCGATCCATGGCATTACAGATGATATGGTCAAAGATGAACCTACTTTTAAAGAAAGAGCTCATGAGGTCAATAATATCATCAAAGATGCAGATCTGGCGGGTTTTAATTCCAATAGATTTGACATCCCATTGCTAGCAGAAGAAATGTTGAGAGCAGGAATAGATTTTGAAATGGGAAACAGGAATGCCATTGATGTGCAGAATATTTTTCACAAAATGGAACAACGTACACTAGTAGCCGCGTATAAATTCTACTGCCAAAAAGACCTTACTGATGCCCACAGCGCAGAGGCTGATACTATCGCTACTTATGAGGTTTTAAAAGGCCAATTAGATCGTTATCCAGAACTGGATAATAATATGAAATCTTTATCAGAGTTTTCTACTCGTAGAAAGCCAGTTGATTTTGCGGGTATGCTAGCTTTTAACGAGGCTGGAGAAGAGTGTTTCAACTTTGGGAAGCATAAGGGCAAACGTATAGTAGATGTATTGAATCAAGAACCAGGATATTACAGTTGGATTCAAAATGCAGATTTCCCGCTTTATACAAAGAAGGTGCTCACTGCTATTAAGCTGCGCGGGTTTAACGGCTAATGATTTGTTGAGGTAATTTTACTACATGTTGTGTTTATTATCATTGATTTACAGTGTGTTATGATTTAACACAGCCTATTTTGTATTAGCTATGTTGAGGTGTTTTTTTTACTATATTTGAGTAAATGAATTTATCTTGAAAACCTTACTTTCTCTATTCTTATTTTTAAACACCATTATTGCCTCTAGTCAGGTGCTTCCACCGCTTCATAATTACGAGCCGTCCTTATATCATGCAGGTAATCAAAACTGGATGGTATCTGAGTCTGATGATCATTTTATCTATGTAGCTAATAATAAGGGACTGCTCGAATATAACGGGTCTCAATGGACCTTGTATAAAACCCCTAATGAAAGTATCATGAGGTCTGTAAAGGCCCAAGGTGATCGTATTTATACGGGTTGTTATATGGATTTTGGTTATTGGATACGAGATGACAGCGGTAGATTGAATTATACTTCTATCATAGAAAAGACGAAGTTTCAATTACAAGAAGATGAGCAGTTTTGGAATATTATTGTTAAGAATGATTACGTTCTTTTTCAATCGCGTTCTCGTATCTACTTTTATGATATCGATTCTGGTGAGGTATCTCAAATTGCCGAGCAGACGGAGATCAACAAGTTTTTTCAGGTAGGCGATACATATTATTATCACGTCCTGGGTGAGGGTTTATTTCAGGTGGTAAATAAGCAACCACAGTTAAAAGGGTCTATAGATTTTTTTCTAGAGGAGACCATCATCTTGATGTTTGAATACCATTCTAAAGTGTACCTTCTTACTCAAGATGCAGCTGTTTACCTATACAAAGACGGTGAGGTTTCACTAGTAGGCTCTTGTGAGCTGAATCAAAAAATAACCGTTTATAGCGCTTCATTGTTAAGTAATAATAATCTTTTATTGGGAACTATAGCAAATGGTGTTATATCAATGGATCTTGAGGGTAAAGTAAATTATGCTCTTAACCAAGGTGATGGATTGGCAAATAATACCTGTTTATATGTTTATGAAGACAGTTCTAAAAATGTATGGTTTGGTTTAGATAATGGTATTAGCTCTATAAGTATAGATTCGCCTTACCAGGTTTATAATGATAATGCCGGTAACTTAGGTACCGTGTATGCTTCTTATCAAAGTGATGGCATTTTATATATAGGTACCAATCAAGGCTTGTTTTACAAGAAATCAGGTCAACAGAAGTTTAGTTTTATTGAAGGTACGGAAGGCCAAGTATGGTCGATTAGTGAACATAACGGAACTGTTTTCTGTAACCATCATTTAGGGGTTTTTGTCTTAAGGGATAAGAACGCGCGGCGACTTGATAACACTATTGGAACTTGGCAGTTATATACCGTTCCCAATGCATCAGACTTGATAGTAGCAGGGACCTATAAAGGACTTCAAGTCTTAACTAATACTACTGGGCAATGGGAATTCCGCAATAAGATAGATGGTTTTGATATTAGTTCAAAAGACATCATTGCTTATAAGGATTTGGTTTACGTCAACCATGAATATAAAGGAGTGTTTAAAATAACAGTAGATAGAGAATTTAAAAAACTGACAAAACTTGAGAAAATAGAAGAATTAGGAAAGGGGATAGGCTCAGATATCACTGACTTTAAAGGTAAAATCTTCTATTCTAAAAGAGATGCTATATATGTTAAAACATCTGCTAATAGTAAGTTTGTAAAACATAAGGAACTTAGTAATATTGTTGCTAGCGGTGAATATACATCTGGAACTTTTATTAAAAATGATGGTTATTTATGGTTGTTCAACAGTAGCCAGATTTATAAGATCAATATAGAAGATATAAATGGCAGTTATAATATAGAAAGTATACCATTAGGTCATGAGCTGAGAAGAGAAAAAATCGGTTATGAAAATTTAACAAAGGTGGGTCCAAAGAATTATCTGATTGGTACTTCTTATGGATACACGACGCTGAATCAAAACTCAAGTAACACTCTTTCTCATAAGGTATATATCAATAATTTATGTCGTCTTGATAAAAGTACCCCAACCAGTCTTAGTTTAAAGAGTCCTTCGGAAATACCTTATAAAAATAATCATTTACAAATAACCTATTCATCACCTTTTTATAAAACCCTAAGTATTGTTGAATATCAGTTCAGACTTTTGGGGGAAGATGAGGAATGGAGCCCATGGAGTAAAGTGAATAGTACAGAGTTAAAAAACTTATCTTATGGTGAGTACACGTTTGAGGTGCGATCCAGAGTGAATACCATACTATCTGATAACGTAGCTACTATAGACTTTACTGTAGCTAAGCCCTATTACGCGACTAGTGTCGCTATTGCAGTATACATCATTATTTTAGTACTCATTATTTTAGTGCTTAATGGCTTTTATATCTGGTACTTTAAAAGGCAAAAGCAGAGAGCACTGCAAAAGCAGCAAAAAGAATTAGAATTAAAGAGCTTGACTAATGAGAAGAATCTAGTGGAATTGCGTAATGAAAAATTAAGAAGTGATATTGAGCATAGAAATAAAGAACTTGCCATTTCAACGATGGCGATGATCAAGAAAAATGAAACTCTTAATGAGTTGAAAGTGGAATTGGATAATTTACCAAAATCGGTAGCATCTAGATCTTTAAAAAAGATGTTAGATAAAAATTTAAACAGCAAGCAAGATTGGCTCACTTTTGAAGAAGCATTTAATAATGCAGATAAAGATTTTTTCAAAAAAATTAAGGAATTACACCCCTCCCTTTCTTCAGGGGATTTGAGATTATGTGTTTATTTAAGACTTAATTTATCTTCCAAAGAGATCGCTCCACTATTAAATATTTCCCCTCGTAGTGTGGAAATAAAACGATATCGTTTGCGTAAAAAATTAGCTCTTTCACGCGATGATAGTTTGACTAGCTATATTGTTGAGATTTAATTTCGCATTAAAATGTTTTAAATAACTCAACATTTCCACATCATTCTTTATGATGCGGACTATTTTTTATCAAATCGAAAGTTATAAACACTTATTTTTAAGCTTTTTATAATATGCGCTAGGAATTAATATAGATTTATATATATTTTTACTTGTGTATATTTTTTGTTGTGTTTGAATTTGATTCATCAAGTTTTTCACAATATATATTTAGAACCTTGAAATCAATAGAATTATAGTGCCCATAGAAAACTAGTCATTACCATTATTTATTAGTAACAACCTATCAATATCTCTTTACATATGAAGAATCTTTTATTAAGTATTTCGTTGATCTTTTTTTCCTTTTTTGGTTTTTCACAAAATCAAAAAGTTTCAGTTCTAGAAGACATGAACGGTCATACCCTTATGGTGGATGGCAAACCATTTATCATTAATGGTATGAACTGGGATTATGTTCCTATAGGTAAAAATTTCTCTTATAATTTTTGGGCACAATCAGATGACTTTATTAAGGCAGCATTGGACTCAGAAATGGGTTTGTTGAAAAACATGGGTGTGAATACGATACGTGTCTATACAGGTATGCAGCCTAAATGGGTGGAGTATATCCATAAGAATTACGGTATATACACCATGATCAACCATTCTTTTGGTCGTTATGGTCTGACTTTAGATGGTTCTTATGTTTCAAATACAGAATATGCAGACCCAAGGGCCCGTGCATTTTTATTAAAAGAAGCAACTAATTTAGTAAACGATTTTAAGGACACTCCAGGTCTTTTGATGTTCATGTTAGGGAATGAGAATAATTATGGTTTATCATGGGGTGGAGCAGAAACTGAAGATATTCCTATTGAAACAGAAGGAACGGTGATAACTAGAGCTCGAGCTATGTATAAGCTGATGAATCAAGCCGTTGTTGAGATGAAAAAAATCAATACAGATCATCCTATTGCTATTTGTAATGGAGACTTGCTGTATTTGGATTTAGTTGCTGAGTATTTGACAGATATGGATATATATGCAACCAATATGTATAGAGGTGTTTCTTTTAGCGATGCTTTTGACAGAGTTAAAAATGAACTGGGTAAGCCTGTAATGTTTTCAGAATTTGGTTCTGACGCGTTCAATGCTTTAAATAATAAAGAGGACCAAAAAATGCAGGCTTATTATATGGTGAATAACTGGAAGGAAATTTATCAAAATGCGGCTGGTCTTGGCAAGGCCGGAAACTCTTTAGGGGGATTTACATTTCAGTTTAGTGATGGTTGGTGGAAAAGAGGACAAACAGAAGATTTAGATATTCACAATTCAGAAGCAAGTTGGATGAGTGGTGGGTATTCACTTGATACAGATGGTGTTTCTAAAAACATGAATGAAGAGTGGTTTGGTATTTGTGCTAAAGGGCCTTCTAATGAAAGAGGACTTTATGATCTTTATCCTCGTGCGGCTTATTACGCGTTAAAAGAAGTACATCAATTAGACCCTTATAGTGGTAGTAAAACTTTAGAATTTGTCACTAATTATTTTGATAATATTCAGTTAATGGATGCTGTGCTTAGAGCAAGAGGTGATAAGGCGGCATTAGATGGCGGCAGTAATAATAAAATACGATTAAGCAACCTTCGAGCTGAATTTACAACTTTTAATACAGGCGGTAGCCTTGTCTCTACCCCTGACAATCCAGATCCAGATAATCCTGTGTATCCTGATCAGTTAGGTTTTGATCGTATGGAATCATATTTTGTTGGAGTAGAAGGGAATCCATCACCTAACATGAGAGCCGAGATAAACTTTAACATACTTGGCAATGTAGCACAGAATCCTATTGATGAGATCTTTTATGAAAACAGAGGACGTCCTCAACAAGTAGAAACTCCAGACGGTATCGTAGAGTTAAGAGATGTGAATAGAGTTCAAGTGTACAACGCATCTTATGAATGGAATACAAAAGATTTTGACATAAGAGGTTTTTATCGATCAGGTCATTATCACTGGGGTTATGAAGGGGATTTCTTTGGTTTATATCCTGAAACTAATTATGGACCCAATCTAGATATTTATGGGGGAGAAACACTAGGACTTGAAATAGATGGAAAAAATGAGTTTGCGGGATTAAAGGCCGCTTTTGGACCACAATTATGGTGGGGTGCAAATCCAACCGCACTACTTAAGTATTCCCGTACCATTGAAAACTTCAACATTACTGGAATTTATCACAGAGATTTACAAACAGAAATTCAACTAGACGAAAATGGCGTACGTATTTTAGATCAAAATCAGGTACGTAGTGGTATTATTCCTGCATTTCCTATGGAGAGAGCTACACTAGTAGTGGAAAGAGACTTAGGTAAATTTGGATTTACCTTAGGTGGTATATGGGGTGGGAGTCCTTTAAATGGGACTACCTACCAAGATGTTACAGGGACTGAAGGTAATTATACGGTATTTAATGATAAAGTGAAGTCAAGCGACAACTGGGGTGGAAAAGCTAAAATGACCTATGAAGGTGGGAAAGTTAATGCTTACATGCAAGGTGGAGTTCTGGGACTTGTTGCTAATGGAGGGGCAGATGCTACACAAACCTTTACTGGATGGAAATTAAAAGACAATGGTAGTGGTAATCAGTCCAACTTTTTAGCTGGTATGACCTATACCATGGGTGATTTACAAATTGCACCTAACTTTTTATGGCAAAAGCCACTAGTAGATCCTATGCCTAACAATGTTGGAGCGCCAGGTAGATTAAGAAACTTCATTGATGATCCATTTGCAGTGAGAGGAAATAGAGAAACTACAGCTGGTGAGATCTTGTTCACCTATGACCCTACACCAGGAACCTGGATGTATCAATGGGATAATGATAGAAATGAAGATGCAGAATTTGCTATGAGCGCTGGATTTGTATACCGTCATTTACCTACAACTCAAGACGCGGCTATTGGGTTTGGAGCAGATCGTAATTTTCTTAGATTTCCTAACTCTGCACCAGCACTTGATTTATATGAGGCACATACACGTATCGTTTCAAAATTGAATCCTGAATTGGGAATTATAGGTAACTTCTACTATGGTAATGGCCAGGGTAATGGAGATAGTCCTAGAGAAATAAAACGTTTCGGTGGTGATATAAGAGCTATTTATAAATCAATTAAAGCCACTGCACAAGTGAAAGTTAATGATTGGGGACCATTTGATTACTACAGAGACTTTAACATCACATTCCCTATGCAATTAATGCTGGATGTTTCCACTACTTTGGGGAAACCAGATTGGTTTATTTTACCTAGTACTACTGTAGGTGTAAGAGGGACATGGAGATCCCTTGATGCTAATTCAGGAGGAAGATTTGGTCCGAATGCCGCAGCTGAATTTGCAAGCGAGCCTACTATAAGTCCAGTAGGATTTCCTGACGGAACGGAGTGGGAAATCAGAACCTATGTTCATATTAATATAGGTAACTAAATATAAGAGAAATGAAAAATATAAACCCCAATTTTTTCAAGAACTTAAGCCTTGTATTTTTGACACTAGGTTTAATCATTGGTTGTGAACGAGAGATCTCTGATGACTCTGTTTTAGCTACTTTTCCTACTACGGGTGAGGTTTTTACAGATAATCCTGTAAATCTTACTGATGATTTTTTCATTTCTTTCGATCCAGCCGAAGGAGCTAACCCTGAAGGTTTTGGCACTGATAATAATGTGGCCTATGCAGGTACGAGCTCTATACGTATAGACGTTCCAGCTCCCAACGACCCGAATGGTGGATTTATAGGAGGTATTTTTAAAGATCGTGGTGAGGGACGTGACCTCACGGGCTACGATGCATTAACCTTCTGGGCAAAAGGATCTTTAACAGCAACAGTAGGTTTAGTAGGTTTCGGTACGGATTTTATAGATGATAAATATGCGGTAGGTTTAGAAAATATTCAGCTTTCTACCGATTGGAGGAAATACACGATTCCAATTCCAAACGCCTCAAGACTTGTTCAAGAAAAAGGAATGTTTATTTTTTCTGCGGGTACTCAAAGCACCAACGGTTTGGGGTACACGTTGTGGATCGATGAGCTCAAATTTGAAAATCTAGGTACCATCGCACAACCAAGTCCTATTATTTTAGATGGTCAAGACCTAGTTCAACAATCATTTACAGGTTCATCTATTACGATTTCTGGATTAACACAAACTTATAATATAGAATCAGGTGAGAATTTAACTGTACAAGCAGCGCCTTCTTATTTTGATTTTGTATCCTCTGATACAAGTGTCGCAACTGTTAATGAATTAGGGGTGGTTTCTGTTGTTGGATCTGGTACGGCTTTAATTACCGCGACTATCAGTAGTGTTTTAGCAAGTGGTTCCTTAGAGGTAACCTCTACTGGCGCTTTACCATCTGCGCCTATCCCAACATTGCCTTCATCTAATGTCAAATCTATATTTTGCGATGAATATACCGATGAAACTACAAGTGATTACACACCAGATTTTGGTGGGTCTACCACACAGGCTACGGTAGTCACTACTAATAACGACTCTGTTTTAATTTACTCCAATAATAATTTCACAGGAATTATTTTTGATAATACCGTAGATGCATCTGCTTTGTCTTTTATTCATGTGGATGTATATGCGCAGCAAGCAGGAGTTCAAGTTGAATTTCAAATTAGAGATATTGGTGCTAATGGAGTGATCAATACCAATATTTTTACGGGACAACCTGAAGGAGATGATTCAGATAAAAGATTTACAGCTTCTGGCTTAACAGTTAACGGCTGGAATTCTTTTGATATTCCATTGAATGCCGGTATTCTCAATCAAAAAAATAATCTTGGAGCAATTATTTTAGCTGGAGGACCTAATTTTATATTGGATAATATTTACTTCTATACTCCTTAAAAAGGCCAATTAACAATATCAAATAAAAGAACAATGGATAGCATATATAACAAAAAAATGATAAAAATTGTATTCAAATCATTGATGGTAGTATCATTCTTAATGCTTGCTAGTTGTGACCCTGACGAAACTCAAACGGTTGCCACTTTTGAAAAATTAGTGATGCAAGACGAGTTTGATGTAGAAGGTGCACCTGATAGTGCTTTGTGGTCTTACGATATAGGGACTGGACCTGGTAGTGATGGATGGGGTAATAATGAGTTACAATATTACACTGATAGAACTGAAAATGTGACGGTAGAGAACGGGTATTTATTGATTACGGCCAAAGAAGAAGCCTTTAATGGTTCTAACTACACCTCGGCTAGAATTAAAACGGAAGGTCTTTTTGAACAAGCGTATGGTAGGTTTGAAGCCCGTATAAGAGTGCCTTATGGAAAAGGTTATTGGCCTGCGTTTTGGTTGTTAGGAAATGATTGTGATCAAAATGCTTGGCCACAATGTGGAGAAATCGATATCATGGAATATTTAGGAGATATGCCTACTACTGTTTTTGGTAGTGCTCATGGACCGAAGTTTTTTGCGGAGAATGCGATTTCAAAAGAATATGTCTTGCAAAATGACAGGTTTGATACTGGTTTTCACGTATTCGGGATTGAGTGGGCTCCAGATTATATCAATTATTATGTAGACGATGTGCTCTATCAACAAATCACTAAGGAAGATGTGCTTGAGGAAACTAATGGCGAAGGGGAATGGGTTTTTGACCATCCATTTTATATCATACTTAATGTTGCTATTGGTGGTGATTTGCCAGGCTCACCAAATACAGATACTGTTTTTCCACAAACAATGTTAGTGGATTACGTAAGAGTTTACCAAAAATAACACCAGTCAAGGATCTTTAACATACCTCGCATTCATAATTTTAAATGGGATTTTTAAACATAAAATCATTTGACTTTTAAAAAATTAATAAAATGATAAAAACAATAAAATGTTTTAAAGCAATAGCTGTTCTATTTATAAGCATAGCTTTTATAGGTTGCAGTGAAGATGATGTGGTTGTGCGACAAGAACTATCTGCAGGGTTTACACAAACTATCAATCAAAATACAGGTACGGTAACTTTTATTAATACGTCTAGTAACGCAAATACGTATGCATGGGACTTTGGAGATGGAACCTCTTCTACAGTAATTAATCCTGTTAAAACTTATAGCGCAGGAGGTTCCTACGTTGTGGTACTCCAAGTCAGTAATGACAACGCTGCAATGGCTCGTTTTGAAGATACCATACAAATTGACGAATTGTTTGATGGTGGACTCTTGACTAATGGGGACTTTGAAAACGGAGTTAATCCTTGGATACAAGGTGTTGATGATAATAATCCTGCACCAGTTGTCACTTTTGCCGGTAATACATATTACCAAGTAAACATAACCAACCCTAATTCAAACCAGCCGTTTCTAGTGAATTTAAGCCAAAAAGTAGAAATTACTCAAGGGCTTACGTACATACTAACGTTTGACGCTTGGTCAGATCGCAATAGAGATATCATAGCAGGAATAGGATTAAGTGGTGGAACATTTGCTAATAACAGTCAGCCTGTCAGCATCACGGACATACAACAACAATATCAGTTAACTTTAATTGCAACAAATTTCGGTGCTATGGATGCTCGAGTATTATTTGATTCTAATGGAGAAGCTGGATTGGTCAATATTGATAATGTCACATTAATGGTACAGTAAAATAGTTCTAAAAAGCTAGGTAATAGGTAACCTTTTATGAATCCAACCGGTAATTATCATCAGCGCTATATATGTTTTTTTATAGTTGTTTGACTTGCGGATAGGGTCCTGTTTTTAAAGATTACAGCAAAATGTCTCTTGTGTTTTTAATTTTAAAAAAAAGAAAAAAGAAAAAAGAAAAAATGAAAAATAGAAAAATAACTTTTTATAAAATATCTATAACACTCTCTGTTGTGTTTATGATAGCAGTAGGTTGCGAGAGAGATTTGTCAGATGACGCTATACCAGCAACCTTCTCAAAAACAGGAGAGATTTATACAGACGGTTTTGTAAGTATGGGAAGTGACTTCTATTTACCTTTTGCAGGTTCTAAGCCAGATGCGTTTTCAGTGGATGAGCAAGTGGGTTATCAAAGTAATTCTTCCATACGTATCGATGTGCCTAACGCGGTTGATCCTACTGGGAATTATGCTGGGGCAATTCTTCGTGTAGATGGTGCTGGAAGAGATTTATCCGGCTTTAATGCGCTAACATTTTGGGTGAAAGCTTCTCGAGGAGTTAGTGTTGACGCTTTTGGTTTTGGTCAAGACTTTTTAGAAGATAAATATCAAGTCACTGCCAACAATATAAATGTAGGTACGAACTGGTCTAAAGTGACCATACCTATTCCAGATCCTTCAAAATTAGTGGAGGAGCGTGGGGCCTTCTGGTATGCTATGGGAACTCAAGGTACAGGAGGTTCAGGTTATATCGTTTGGATGGATGATATTAAGTATGAAAACCTGGCCACTGTAGCACAGCCTCGACCTGCTATCTCCAACGGCGATGATGCCAGTACCAGCTCCTTTATAGGAGTTAATTTGGCGGTTACTGGATTAATAGAAACATTCAATTTAGCTTCTGGATTAGAACAAACTATTACAGTCGCTCCTAGCTATTTTGATTTTACAGCTTCTGACCCTAACGTAGCATCTGTTGATCTGTTAGGTAACATTGCTGTAGCGGCTGCAGGAACTTCAGTGGTTACGGCAACGCTTGCGGGGCTTGATGCGGCTGGTTCTTTAACGATTAATTCACGAGGGAATTTTCAATTACCAACCCCACCGACTAGAAACCCTAATAATGTCATTTCTGTTTTTAGTGATGTGTATGCTAATGTTCCTGTAGACTATTATAACGGATTTTGGCTTCCTGGCTCCTCTACTGGATCTGCTGATTTTTCAGTGAATGGAGACAATATTTTAAATTATACCAACTTTAATTATGTGGGTACTCAAACGGCTAATCCGTTAGTGGATGCATCGAGTATGACGATGGTGCACTTTGACTTGTATATTCCAGGACCGGTGCCTAACAATTTTGACTTTTTGATATCTATAGAAGATTGGGGTCCTAATGGGGTCGATAATGGTGGAGATGATTCTAGACAACAAATATTTGTGCGTCGCAATCAAGTAATAGCTGACAGCTGGATCAGCGTAGATGCTCCTTTAACTCTAGTTAACAGGAATAATATTGGACTCATCATCTATGAAAACATTAATTTTTCTTCATTGAGAAATTTTTATATAGATAATGTATACTACTACAACTAGTCATTAGACGCCAATAATTCAACAAATAAAATAATGAATATCACACTTCAAATGATACATACTAAGTTAATAATTCGTCTTGGACTTCTAGTCGCTTTTGTGATGGTAATCCTAAGTTGTAACCCAGATGATAAACAACAAGTAACGACAAAAAATAATCTTGTATGGCAAGATGAGTTTGCTGTAGATGGTGCACCAGATCCTTTAATATGGGGCGCTGATATAGGAAACGGCGACGCAGAAGGAATACCTGGATGGGGAAATGGGGAACGCCAATACTATACAGACCGTCCAGAAAATATGGTGGTTGAAAATGGAGTGCTTAAAATTACGGCTCTTAAAGAATCCTTTCAAGGTTCTGATTATACATCGGCTAGAATTCTTACAAAAGGTAAGTACCAAAAGAAATTCGGTCGTTTTGAAGCTAGAATAAAGCTTCCTTGGGGACAAGGATTGTGGCCAGCGTTTTGGATGTTAGGGGATGATAATAATGGAGCTCAAGCATGGCCGCAAATAGGTGAAATTGACATTATGGAGTACCGCGGTCAGGAACCAACCATAGTGCACGGTAGCATGCATGGTCCTGGCTATTCAGGAGGTCAGGCTGTTACTAAACAATATGATTTAATTACCGATAGGTTGGACACCGATTTTCATGTTTATGGAATAGAATGGGGTCCTGGATACGTCAACTATTATGTGGACGATGTCCTTTATAATCAAATTACGCGGGAAGACGTCAGTGGCGACTGGGTGTTTGATGACAATGAGTTTTACATCATCATGAACCTTGCGGTTGGAGGCACATTTGTAGGTGCTCCAGGTTTAAATACGGTTTATCCACAAACCATGTATGTAGACTATGTGCGCGTATATGAATAATCCTGTACAAAGAAATTAATTTTAATAAACACTACTGTAGTTGTTTCGCTTTCGCGAAAGCGTAATAACTATTTAACTATTTAAAGCCTTTAGACTTAAAGTCGTTTAAAGGAAATTATAAAGAATTATAAATTTACCAATGAACAAAAATTCTACATACCTAGGGAACCAAAAAGCTGCTTTTGATCAAAGTAAGGTGAAAGGTGAACTTGTTGATTTTGAAAACGAAAAATATTATAAAATAAGCAACCACGATGCCATGCGCCCATTTTTTATGAGCATAGTAAGTGATTCCAACCACTGGATGTTTGTATCCAGCAATGGTGGCCTAACTGCAGGGCGTAAAAACAGCGATTCGGCGATTTTCCCTTATTACACAGATGATAAGATTACGGAGTCCAATGATATTACGGGTAGTAAAACAATCATAAGAGTGCACAACAAGGACCGTGATTTATTATGGGAGCCTTTTTCAAATAGATATACCGGTATTTATAAAATTACTCGCAATCTCTATAAAAATGCTATCGGTAACAAATTGGTTTTTGAAGAGATCAACCACGACTTAAACCTTACCTATAGATACCATTGGAATTCCAGTGATAGTTACGGATTTATCAAAAAATCTGAGTTGATTAACGATGGTTCTGATTCTTTACAAATGACCGTGTTGGATGGTTTGCAAAATATGCTACCAGCAAATGTAGGAGAAGATTTACAAAAGGCATCAAGTAACCTAGTGGACGCTTACAAAAGATCTGAACTTAAGCAAGAAACGGGGATTGGAATTATCGCTTTAAGTGCGGTAATAGTTGATAAAGCAGAGCCTAGTGAAGCGCTTAAAGCAAACATAGCCTGGTCGTTAGACGTAGATAATCCTACTTACCTATTGTCTAGCCTTCAGTTAGATGATTTCAGAAAAGGAATAACCGTAAAGCAGGAAACTGATGTTAAGGCAGCAAAAGGAGCCTATTTTACTGTTTCAGAAATTCAACTCAGTGCAGGAGAAACTAAAGTATGGTACACCCTTGCAGATGTCAACCAAAATATCGTTAGCATCAACGATATTTCCAACCAGATTCAGACCGATGCACATCTTGTAGAAAGGATTCAAAAAGACATAGAATTAGGTTCTCAAAAATTAGTAGCGCTTATAGCTGCATCAGACGGTTTGCAATTAACAGCAGACCCGTTAACTAACAATCGCCATTTTGCAAATACCATGTTCAATATTATGCGTGGGGGAATTTTTGATAACAACTATGTTATTGAAAAGCAAGACTTCTTAGAGTATTTAGAAGCTGCAAATTTGGAAGTGTTTGAAAGTGCTCAAGAATTGCTTCAAGACCTACCAGCAGATTTTGATCTAGATAATTTAAAGGAAATCGCTTATTCTCATAATAATCCGCATTTCAAAAGATTAGTAATAGAGTACTTACCTTTAAAGTTTAGTAGAAGACACGGTGACCCAAGTCGTCCATGGAATAAATTTTCTATCAATACACGTAGTGAAATTGATGGTTCTAAAATATTAGACTATGAAGGAAACTGGCGTGATATTTTCCAAAACTGGGAAGCTTTATCTCATTCTTATCCAGAGTTTATTGATGGAATGATTCACAAATTTTTAAACGCAACAACCTTTGATGGTTATAATCCTTATCGAGTTACAAAAGGCGGATTTGACTGGGAAGTAATAGAAGAAGACGACCCTTGGTCTTATATTGGATATTGGGGAGATCACCAGATCATTTACTTGCTTAAATTTTTAGAGTTTATACAAGATTATTACCCAGGCAAACTAGATAGTTTCCTTAACGAAGATCTCTTTGTTTATGCAAATGTTCCTTATAAAATTAAGGAATATGCAGACATCCTACAGGACCCTAAAGACACTATTGATTTTGATTACCGTTTACAAGAAGTTATAGAAGAACGACGCGAGCAATTAGGTGCTGACGGTTCTTTATTAAGAGATACATCAGGGGCTATTTATAAAGTAAACCTGGTAGAGAAACTATTAGCTACTGTTCTTGCTAAAGTTTCTAACCTGATTCCTGAAGCTGGAATATGGTTAAATACCCAACGACCAGAATGGAATGATGCTAACAATGCCTTAGTAGGTAATGGTGTTTCCATGGTAACCCTTAACTATTTGAGACGTTTCTTGAATTACTTTAAAGGCTTTATTGAGGATGCAGACTTTGAGTCTTCATCCATATCTAAAGATCTAGAGGTGTTTTATACAGCAGTAAGCAACACTTTGAAAGATCATCAAGGTTTATTGAAAGGTTCTCTCAACGATACACAACGTAGAGCTGTTCTTGACGGTGTTTCTCAACCAGCAAGTGATTATAGAAAAAACATTTATGACCATAATTTCTCAGGTAAAAAACAAGATGTTTCAAAAGCTAGTTTACTTGAATTTATAGAGGTTACTTTAAAATACTTGGACCATAGTATAGATGCCAATAAGCGTAAAGACGGTATGTATCATGCGTATAACTTGATGACATTAGAGGATAACGGCGACGTGAGTATTTCCTACTTATCAGAGATGTTAGAAGGTCAGGTAGCGGCTTTAAGCTCTGGATATTTAACATCGGTACAGGCTTTAGAGGTCATGAACGCGTTAAAGTCTAGTGCCTTATTTAGAGAGGATCAATACAGTTATATCTTATATCCTAATAAGAACTTACCGGGATTTGAAGAAAAGAACATCATTCCTAATGAACTGGTTGCTAAGTCTGAATTGTTACAGCAATTGCTTAAAGATGACAATCAACAAGTTATCGTTCAAGACCTGACAGGGGTTTATCATTTCAATGCCAGCTTCAACAATGTCAACAGCCTTAAAAAAGCGCTCAAGCAACTAGCTAAAGGGAGTTATAGCAGCCTTGTTAGTAAGGAACAAAGACAGCTAGAAAAAACTTTTGAAGTTGTTTTCAATCATAAAGCTTTTACCGGTAGATCAGGAACATTCTTTGGTTTTGAAGGACTAGGCTCTATATATTGGCACATGGTTTCCAAGCTATTACTAGCTGTACAAGAATGTTGTTTAAAAGCAGTTAATGATGGAGAAAGCGATGCGTTAATAGGCGAGATGTTGGACCATTATTACGAGATACAGGCAGGAATAGGTGCTCATAAATCACCGGAGTTATATGGAGCTGTTCCTACAGATCCTTACTCGCATACACCAGCTACCAAAGGTGCTCAACAGCCAGGAATGACTGGACAGGTGAAAGAAGATATTTTGAGCCGTTTTGGGGAGTTAGGTATTGTTGTTTCTAATGGCGTACTTTCCTTTAAACCTAGCTTGTTGCGCAAGCAAGAGTTCTTAGCAAACGATCAAGGCTTTAACTATATAGACGTAGGTAGAAATAAACAGACCATAGCTGTAAGTGCAGGATCCCTTGCGTTTACCTATTGTCAGGTTCCTGTGATTTATACCAAGTCTCTTCAAGAAAGTGTGCTAGTTGTATTTAAAGATGGTACAGAGAAAACTTTTGAGCAATTGAAACTGGATAAAACAACCAGTGAAAAGTTGTTTCAACGCACAGGAGAGATCAACCATATAATTGTAAAGGTGATTAAATAGATCATGGAATCATAGATAATGTATCAGTTCGCTTTCGCGAAAGCGAAATTTAAAATTAACCCAATGAACGTCAACCGCAGTTTTAAAATAGGAATATTACTAGGACAATTATTGATTCTAGGAAGTTGTGGTAATGCGCCAAAAGAGGAAGAAAAATTGAATCAAACGAAAGAGATTAATGCAGTAGACATCTTGGGCAACCCAGATTATCAAGCTATTTCTTATGGAGGTTATAGAGGGATTTCTAGAGAAGAACAGCCCACTATAGCCCAGCTAAAAGAAGATATGAAGATCATGGCAGCCATGGGGATAAAAGTGTTGCGCACTTATAATGTGCAACCTAATTTACCACATGCTTCTAATATTCTCGCTGCTATAAAGGAGCTTAAGAATGAAGATGCTGATTTTGAAATGTATGTCATGCTAGGAGCATGGATTGATTGTAAAAATGCGTGGACTGGTTTAGAGCCAGATCATAACATCGAGAGCGAGGCAAACGCTGGTGAAATAGCTAGAGCCGTTGCCTTAGCTAACAAATATCCAGATATTGTTAAAGTAATAGCTGTAGGTAACGAGGCCATGGTAAAATGGGCAGCCAGTTATTATGTGCAACCTGCTGTTGTTTTAAAATGGGTCAACCATTTACAAGGGTTAAAGAAAAAAGGGAAGCTTTCTAAAGATCTGTGGATTACTAGTTCAGATAATTTTGCCTCTTGGGGTGGTGGTGATTACATTTATCACACACCAGACTTGACCAAACTCTTGAAAGCTGTTGATTATGTGTCCCTGCATACCTACCCTATGCACGATACACACTACAATGCCGTATTCTGGGGAACATTAAGCTTTGAAAAGAGTTTGACAACTCATGAGAAAATGGATGCCGCTATGGGCCGTGCAAGAGACTATGCAAAATCACAATATAGAAGTGTGGTGGAGTACATGACAGTAGTAGGTGTTGATAAGCCTGTGCATATAGGTGAAACCGGATGGGCATCAGTGTCAAATGGGCATTTTGGTCCAGATGGATCAAGAGCTACAGATGAGTATAAAAGTGCAAAATTCTATCATCTTATGAGAGACTGGACAAATAAAGAAGGCATTTCTTGTTTTTATTTTGAGGCCTTTGACGAGCGATGGAAAGATGCTGCTAATAAGCTAGGTTCTGAGAATCACTTCGGTCTTTTTACTCTTGATGGTAAAGCAAAATATGCACTTTGGGATCAGGTAGATGCTGGTGTTTTTAAAGGTGTAACTAGAGGAGGGAAGCCTATTACTAAAACGTATAATGGCGATAAAAAGGAGTTAATGAAAGATGTATTATTTCCACCTTTAAAATAAAATAACGGAAGAAGATTGATGAAGAGGGATAAAACGAACCAACATGAGATATATTAAATATGGAACAATTTGTTTATTCACTGCTCTTATGCTAAGCTGTAAACAGGAAAGTGAACAGCTCATAGAAAGAGAAATACTTGATGTAGAAGTTTACGAGACTTCTGCGTCTGGTAATAATTTGACTAAAGTGATGCCTTTTGAAGTAAAAGACAGTACGACTGTAATTACTATAAATGAGGAGGTAACTTTCCAAACCATTACTGGATTTGGTGGCGCATTTACAGAATCTTCTGCTTATTTGCTCAATCGATTGAGTAAAAAAAACAGGGATACTATTATCAACGCTTACTTCTCTCGGGAAGGAGCAAATTACTCGCTAACTCGCACGCATATGAATTCTTGTGATTTTTCTTTATCACAATATTCCTATTCCCCAGTGGAGGACGATGTGAACCTAGAGCACTTTAGTATAGAAGAAGATAGAGATGATTTAATTCCTATGATTAAAGATGCTATGGCAGCCTCTGAAGATGGTTTTAATCTATTTGCTTCCCCATGGACAGCAGCACCTTGGATGAAGGATAATAATGATTGGGTAGGGGGAAAACTACTGCCTAAATACTATGATACTTGGGCGCTTTTCTTTTCAAAATATGTGGATGCTTATGAAGCAGAAGGCATCCCTATATGGGGGTTTACGGTAGAAAATGAGCCGCATGGAAATGGAAACAACTGGGAAAGCATGCATTATACTCCTAAGGAAATGACAGATTTTGTTCAGTTCCATTTAGGCCCTAAGCTTGAAGCAGATGGTTATGGAGATAAAATTATTCTAGGTTACGATCAAAATAGAGCTGGAATCAAAGAATGGGTGGATGAAATGTATAGAGATGAGGCGTCTTCTAAATATTTTGATGGTACCGCCATTCACTGGTACGAAAGCACCTATGATTTCTTTCCAAAGGATTTACAATACGCACATGATAAAGCACCAGATAAATACTTAATTGAGACGGAAGGTTGCGTGGATTCTCAAGTACCAGAGTGGAAAAATGACAAGTGGTACTGGTCTAAAGAATCAACGGACTGGGGTTGGGATTGGGCAAAAGAAGAAGAAAAATACCTGCATCCTAAATACGCTCCTGTTAACCGTTATGCCCGTGACATTATAGGATGTATGAACAATTGGGTAGATGGATGGGTAGATTGGAACATGGTTTTAGACCGACAAGGTGGGCCTAACTGGTTTAAAAATTGGTGTGTCGCACCAGTAATTGTGGACCCAGATAATGATGAAGTTTATTTTACCCCACTTTATTATACCATGGCACATTTTAGTAAATACATACGTCCAGGCGCTCAAGTTATTGATGTAGAACATACAGATAAAGACCTTATGGTCACTGCAGCAAAAAATCCAAACGGTACTATTGCCTTTGTTATTTTTAATGAAGGTATGGAAGATAAGAATTATGAATTACGCTTTCGCGAAAGCGCAGTCAGCATCAACTTAGGTGCACAGAGCCTGCAAACCGTTATTATACCAACTAAAAACTAAATCTTATGTCGAGCACTACTCATAAAGTTCATTTTGGCCAGAAAATCGCTTTCGGTCTTGGAATGTTGGCCAACCAGATGTTCCCTGCGGCACTAGGTATTTTCATGGTAGTCTTAGTCCAGAATTTGGGTTTCCCTACCTGGATGTGGGGGATTTTGTTTTTCCTTCCTCGCGTATTTGATTCAATTACCGATCCTATCATGGGTTTTATTTCAGATAACACCAAATCAGTCTGGGGTAGGCGTAGACAATACGTTTTGATAGGAGCGGTGATGATGGGGATATCCTTTAGTATGATGTGGCAACTTTATGAAGTAGATGGCTTAAGTTATAACTTTACTTATTTTTTATTGTGGTCCTTAGTTTTCTACCTAGGCTTAACCATTTTTAGTGTGCCTTATGTGGCTATGGGCTATGAAATGAGTGATGATTTCCATGAGCGTACAGATATTATGGCTGTAGCACAATGGATAGGACAATGGGCTTGGGTTATTGCACCCTGGTTTTGGGTGATCATGTACGATCCATCCTGGTTTGAAGACGGAGCAGTTGCCACTAGGACCATAGCCGTATGGGTGGGTGTTATTTGTGCAATCTTAGCGATGGTTCCTGCTTTTTTTATAAAAAGTAAATCCACTCTAGATGATGAAAGTTTGACTCCTCTAACTATAAAAACTATAGGAGGAAGTTTTGAACAGATTATAGATAATTTTAAAGAAGCCTTTAAGATTGAAGATTTTAAAAAACTTTGTTTTTCAACATTCTTAATTTTTAACGCGTTTAATACCGTTGCTGGATTCTCCTTTTTTATTGTAGTGTACTATTTATTTAATGGAGATGCTGCAGCAGCTGGTCTATGGCCTACATTATTAGGAAGTATAGGGGCTTTAGTAACTACCTTTTTAGTCATCCCTATTGTTGCAAAAATGTCTAAAACACTGGGTAAGAAGAAAGCCTTTTTGTGGTCTCAAGGAATTTCAGTGATTGGTTATATCATGCTTTGGTTTTTATTTGTTCCTGGAAAGCCTTACTTATTTTTAATCGCATTACCTTTTTTCTCATTTGGTATTGGAAGTTTATTTACTTTAATGATGTCCATGACATCAGATGTTATCGATATAGATGAATTGAATACAGGAAAACGAAGAGAAGGTGTTTTTGGAGCTATTTATTGGTGGATGGTAAAGTTTGGTTTTGCCATCGCAGGTCTATTAACAGGCGTTATTATGGCATTAGTAGGCTTTGTTCCTGATGCGGTAAACTCTGAAGCGTCTATTACAGGAATACGGTTATTTTACTCTGGCCTACCTATAGCGGGTACTCTAGCAGCGATGTGGATCATGCGTAATTATGATCTTACGGAAGAAAAATCCTTAGAAATTAGTGCAGAGCTAGCTCTTAGAAAAAAACCGTTAAGCAAGCCTATAAGTTCTTCTTACTATGCCTTAAACAAATTACAGTCAATGGGCTCTTTCGAAGGAACTCTGAATTATCCAACTGATGTCAAAAGTGATGTGACAGCTGCAGAACTGGCCGCACACTTCAAAGTCACTTTAAATGCGGGATTACATGGTATTTGTTTTAGTCCTTATCGGGAGGGTCAGGATGTACGTGATACTTTGACGGGTACCCAAATAGATGAAAGAATGGAGGTCATTGCACCCTATACGAAGTGGATCCGTTCTTTTTCAACCACAAAAGGAAACGAACTTATTCCATTATCGGCGCGTTCTAAAGGTATAAAAACCATGGTAGGTGCCTGGATAAGTGGTGATAAAGCTCAAAACGATTTGGAAATCCAAAGCCTTATTGAGCAGGCTAAAAAAGGAATGGTTGATATAGCTGTTGTGGGTAACGAGGTGTTATTAAGAGAAGAGCTAACTTTAGACGAGTTATTATTTTATGTAAGAAAGGTAAAAACTGCTGTTCCTGATATTCAGGTAGGCTATGTGGATGCTTATTATCAATTTGTGGAGAATCCTCAGTTAGTAGAAGAATGTGATGTAATTCTAGCAAACTGTTATCCTTTCTGGGAAGGCTGTGATATAGATAACTCAACGGCATATCTCAATGAAATGCATAATATTGTATTGAGTGTAGCAAATGGTAAACCTGTCATTGTCACAGAAACAGGATGGCCAAATCAAGGTAATAAGAACCAAAATGCGACTCCTTCAAAAGCAAATGCGATGAAATATTTCGTAAATGTGGACAATTGGGCAAAAGATAAAGGAGTTGAAACCTTCTATTTCTCATCCTTTGACGAGTCATGGAAAGTAAGACAAGAAGGAGAAGTTGGAGCCCGTTGGGGATTATGGGATAAATACGAAAATTTAAAATATTAATAATGTCATTTAGAAACGAAGATTACCATCCGTATCAAGAATATCAAAAGCATCATGATCCTGACCATATAGACAGCTCGGGTGTTGATTTTACTGAGCATACCTCAGTAGAAGATTTAAGTGAATTATGGAATGAATCCCTAAAAAGAGGTATGCATGGGATTTGTTTTAGTATGTATGAAGACGGGCAGCAGCCTGGAGATCATATCACTATGGAACAGGTAGAAAGGCGTATTGGAATATTGAAGCCTTATACCAAGTGGGTGCGGTCTTTCTCTTGTATAGAGGGAAATGAATTTGTGCCACAAATGGCTCATAAATATGGACTTAAAACTCTTGTCGGAGCCTGGTTAAGCGATGATCTTGAGAAAAATGAATTAGAGATTGAAGCCTTGATTGATCTTGCAAATAAAGGTTTTGTTGATATTGCAGCTGTTGGGAATGAAGTGCTTTACCGCAATGATCTTTCTATTGAGCAATTATTGGAGTACATTAAAAGAGTAAAAAAGGCGCTACCAAATATTCCTGTAGGCTATGTTGATGCCTATTATGAGTTTGTAGTACATCCAGAATTAATACAACATTCTGATGTTATTTTAACCAATTGCTACCCGTATTGGGAAGGAACGAGTATAGATTATTCTCTAGGCCATATGAATGATATGTTTAATCAGGTGGTCAATGTAAGCCAGGGCAAAAGAGTTATCATAACAGAAACAGGCTGGCCTAGTCAAGGGGAGAGTTTAAGAGAGGCACATTCATCAGCCGAAAATGCTATGAAGTATTTTATAAACGCACAACTTTGGTCAAGTCAAAACGATATAGATATTTTCTATTTCTCCTCATTTGATGAGTCTTGGAAAAAAGGTGCTGAAGGTGAAGTAGGCGCTTATTGGGGCCTTTGGGATAAATTAGAACAGTTGAAATTCTAATACGTCAGGAGTTTCATTTCTATGATATTTTAAAAAATAAATAATTACTCGTTAGAACATACTTGCTAAGCAAATTTAATAATCTGGTTAGCAAGTTTTTGTTTAAGAGTTACTAGTAGCTGACGCTTTCGCGAAAGCGAATGTCAACCGGCTATACCTTCATTCCCCTTTAATTACTAAGTCTACTATTATTAAAAACACACACTATTTTACCGCCCTGATTCTTTGCATTTTGATAATGTCTATCACCGCATGTAAAGAGGCTATTCCATCTGTTACATTTAATGAAAAAGATGTCGCACATCTTGAACAGGACGCTATTGACAAAAAAGTAGATTCCGTTCTAAATTTGATGACATTAGAAGAGAAAATTGGTCAAATGAACCAGTATAATGGGTTTATGGATTTTACTGGTCCAGTTCCAAAGACGGAGGATACGAAGCGTAAATTTGAACATATCAAAATGGGATATGTGGGAGCTATGTTAAACGTGCGTGGTGTAAAGGAAGTCAGGGCTGTTCAAAAAATTGCGGTAGAGCAATCTCGTTTAGGAATTCCTTTAATCTTTGGCTATGATGTAATACACGGATATGAAACCATGAGTCCTATACCGCTTGCAGAAGCCGCAAGCTGGGATTTAAAAGCCATTCAAGAGTCGGCTCGATTAGCGGCAAAGGAAGCCTCGGCAGCTGGTATCAACTGGACATTTGCTCCTATGGTAGATGTTTCCAGAGATCCACGATGGGGAAGAGTCATGGAGGGAGCAGGTGAAGATCCCTTTCTTTCTAGTGAAATTGCTGTGGCACGTATTCAGGGTTTTCAAGGAAAAGATTTAACCGGTCAGGAATCTATTATGGCGTGCGCAAAACACTTTGCTGCATACGGTTTTCCAGAAGCGGGAAGAGAATATAATAATGCTGATATAGGGACATCTACTCTTTACAATATCGTTTTACCTCCGTTTAAAGCTTCAAATGATGCAGGTGTCAGAACCTTTATGAATAGTTTCAACCAATTGAATGGAATTCCTGCAACTGCAAATAAGTTTTTACTCAGAGATATTTTAAAAGAAAAATGGAATTTTAATGGCTTTGTAGTTTCTGATTGGGGTTCGGTGGCTGAATTAATACCCCATGGTTTTGCTCCAAATGGTAAAATGGCTGCAAAGCTAGCGGTTAAGGCCGGGACAGATATGGATATGGAATCCTATCTTTATGTAAATGAATTAGCGAGTCTCGTAAAGGAAGGTCTTGTAAATAGTGCTACAATTGATGATGCTGCTAGACGCATTTTAAAGGTAAAATTTGAATTAGGACTATTTGATAATCCTTATAAGTATTGCGACCTGGAAAGAGAAAAAAAGGTCATAGGCAGCAAAGAGATCATCGATGGTGCTTTAGATATGGCTTTAAAATCTATCGTACTTCTGAAAAATGAAAACCAGCTTTTACCTTTGGATAAAAGAGGTCAAAAAGTAGTTCTAATAGGAGCACTTGCTTCTGAAAAAAACAGTCCGTTAGGAAATTGGAGAGCGGCCGCCAAAGAGAATACTGGGGTAAGTGTTCTTGAGGGAATGCAGCAGTATGATGAGCATATAGTTTATTCCAAAGGACCAGAAGTCATCATTGGTAAGGCTGAATTCACCAAAGAGATACGCATCAATAATACGGATATTACTGGAATGTCTGAAGCCGTTAAGGCAGCCAAAGGAGCAGACGTAGTTGTAATGGTTTTAGGAGAACACGGTCTTCAAAGCGGGGAAGGTCGCAGTAGAACTCAATTAGGATTACCCGGTCTTCAACAAGAATTGCTTGAGGAAGTATATAAGGTGAATAAAAATGTAGTTCTAGTTTTAAACAATGGAAGACCTCTAGCATTGCCTTGGGCAAAAGAACATATTCCTGCAATAGTTGAAGCATGGCAGTTAGGCTCGCAAAGTGGTAATGCGATAGCACAAGTCCTTTACGGAGATTATAATCCTTCTGGTAAATTACCGATGTCTTTTCCTAGAAATGTAGGTCAAGTGCCTATCTACTATAATAGTAAAAGTACTGGAAGACCTAGTTTGCCTTCTCCAGATTTTGTGTTTTGGTCACATTACCAAGACGTAGCAAATGATGCATTATGGGTTTTTGGTCACGGATTAAGTTATACAGCATTTGAGTACGCTGATTTACAGGTTACAGACAACTTTAGCTCCAACGGAACTATAGATATTACTGTAAATTTGAGAAATTCTGGAAAATTAAAGGGCAAAGAAATTGTCCAATTATACATACGTGATAAATTTTCGAGTATTGCTAGACCTGTTAAAGAATTAAAAGGATTTAAGCTTGTGGAATTAGAACCTGATAGTTCTACTCCAATTAGCTTTGTACTAGATAAAAGTCACTTGGGATTTTATGATAATGAAGGGAACTGGTTTATAGAAAATGGGAGTTTTGATATTTGGGTGGGGGGCAGCTCTGATGCAGGTCTTAAAACTAATTTTGAATTAAATGGGGTAGAGTAAAAAAGAGACTGCGTTATTTTAAGTAACTAGAAGTCATAATTTGAAGTCCAATGACAATAGGTAAATTAAATCAAGTAATATTGATGTGTTGGTCTTATGAATTTGAAGGAATAATTTAGATAATTATTACCTTTACCTGTATTGATTGAACTCCAAAAACGACTTGTTAAACATCAGAGTATAAAAATGAAAAAATCAAATAGTCAACTCATAGTATTATTAATAATCACAAGTTTCTTGATGAGCTGTAATAACGAGCCTTCACGCGATCTTTACCCTAAAGAGCTGGTAGGAGGGCTTAATTTATTGCCTTCTGAAGAAACGGGAATAGATTTTAATAACACCATCGAGGAGTCTAAGTATTTCAATCATTACTTTTTTGGGCAAATTTATTTAGGTTCTGGTGTGGCGATTGGCGATATAAATAATGACGGTTTACCAGATATTTTTTTTGGGGGGAATCAAGTGAATGATAAGTTATATCTCAATAAAGGTGATTTTAAATTTGAGGACATTACTACTAGTTCTAAAATAGATGCAGATTCAGGTTGGACTTGGGGCGTTACTATGGCTGATGTTAATGCAGATGGTTATCTAGATATATACGTTAGTAGAAATGGTAATTCCTTAAAAACAGAAGACAGGGAAAACAAATTATTTATAAACAACCAAGACTTAACTTTTACTGAAAGTGCTGCTGCTTACGGTCTAGCAGATGCTGGCTTTTCTACCCAAGCCGTATTTTTTGATATGGATAATGACGGCGATTTAGACATGTACCAAGTCAATCAGCTACCCGATAAGAAATTAATTTTAGTTAATGAAATTCCACGGGAGCAGTTTAATTTATTTAGAGATAAACTATACAGAAATGACAATGGTAAATTCAATGAGGTGTCTAATCAAGTGGGTATTTCTAGCAATGTCTCCTATGGCTTAAGTGTTAATGCCTCCGACTTTAATAATGATGGTTGGACAGATTTGTATGTTGCAAATGATTATGCAGAACCTGACTTTATGTATTATAATAATGGCGATGGAACATTTACAAATGTCATAAATGAAAAGTTAAAACATATTACCCAACTAAGTATGGGCTCAGATACAGGGGATATTAATAATGATGGTTTTATTGACTTGATGACCACTGACATGACCCCAGAAGACCACTATAGGGCTAAGACTAACATGGCTTCCATGAGTACAGAGATCTTTAATAAAATGGTGGATGCAGGAGCTCATTACCAGTATATGTCTAATACGTTACAAGTGAATACAGGGTTAGGGACTTTTTCTGACGTGGCAAGTATGGCAGGAGTATCCTCTACAGATTGGAGCTGGGCAAGTCTCTTGGTAGATTTAGATAATGATGGCTGGAAAGATATCATTGTTTCTAACGGAATAAAGAAAGATGTCGATAACAATGATTTCAGAGTTACGCTCAACAATTTAGATAAAAGCACAACAGTAGATGAATTGTTTCAATTAAGTAAAGATGCCCCATCACAACCAATAGCTAATTATGCTTTTAGAAACAAGGGGAATTTAGAATTTGAAAAAGTAAGTGAAAAATGGGGGTTTGATACTCCTAGTTTTTCAAATGGAATGGCATATGGCGATTTAGACAACGATGGGGATCTAGATGTGGTTGTAAATAACATCGATGGGCAGGCATTTGTTTACAATAATAATGCGACAGGAAATTTCTTAAAAATAGCTTTTAAGGGATCTGTTAAGAATCCATTTGGAATAGGAGCAAAAGCAAAAATTTATCAAAAAAATAAAGTTCAGGTGTCCGAGCATTTTTTGTCGAGAGGCTATTTATCTTCTGTAGAACCAGGTTTGTTTTTTGGAGTAGGGAAGGATACCCAAATAGAGAAAATCGAGGTAACCTGGCCTGATGGGAAGGTGAACATATTTAAAGATGTCACTGCAAATAAGACAGTAACTGCAAATTATGCTAAAGCAACAAAAAAAGATGCTCCTACTGAAAGGTCCAAGACATTGCTTTCATCAGTAAAGCCAAATGATATTGGAATCGACTTTATACATATTGAAAATGATTTTGACGATTTTACAGAACAAATACTTTTACCACATAAATTGTCTCAGAACGGTCCATTCACAGCCATCAAAGATGTCAATAATGATGGGCTAGAGGATGTTTTTATAGGCGGTGCCGCTGGGCAAAGCGGTCGATTATATTTGCAACAAGAAAGCGGTCAGTTTCTGAAGAGTCCATCTCAACCTTGGCGATTAGACAAAGCTAGTGAAGATATGGGAAGTGTCTTTCTCGACGTAGATGGTGATAATGATGTTGATTTATATGTAGCAAGTGGAGGAAGTGAGTTTAATATAGGAAGTCCGCAACTTAGAGATCGATTATATATAAACGATGGACAAGGTAACTTTAGCAAAAATGAACGAGCATTACCTGTAATAGCTCAAAGTACCCAAAGTGTCAAAACCTCAGACATAGACAATGATGGGGATCTGGATATTTTTGTAGGCACTAGAATGATTCCTGGCAAATATATTTTTCCAGCAACCAGTTATTTTCTTATTAATGACAATGGAGTGTTTAAAGAATCATCAAGCAATGTAGCACCAGCATTACAGAATATAGGAATGGTTACCGATGCTGTTTTTACAGATATAGATAATGATAATGATGAGGATTTGATGATAGTAGGGGAATGGATGGAAATCAAGGTTTTAACAAATGAAAATGGTGTTTTTAAAGACGATTCAAAGCAATTTGGGTTAGAGAATACCAGAGGGATTTGGTGGTCTATCACTGCCAGTGACATAGATAATGACGGTGATGAAGATTATGTAATCGGTAATCTGGGTAAAAACAATAAGTTTAAAGCTTCTAAAGAGCACCCTTTTAAGGTATATGCAAATGATTTTGATAACAACGGTACTAATGATGTAGTATTTGCTAAGTTTTATAAAGGCGATTACGTACCAATGCGTGGCAGAGAATGTACCAGTCAGCAAATGCCCTATGTAGCTGATAAGTTTGGAGATTATCACAGTTTTGCTTCTTCCACTTTAATAGAAATTTTACCGGAAGAAAAGATAGAGGGCAGTGTCGTTTATGAAATATCTAGTTTTGAAAGTATCCTATTGATCAATGAAAACGGTAAGCTAATTGCAAAATCATTACCTAATGAAGCGCAAATAGCTCCTATTAAATCAGCTCTTGTTATAGATGTTAATAATGACGGTTATAAAGATATCATTACAGTAGGAAATCATTACGGTGTTGAGGTTGAAACAGTGAGGTATGACGCGGGTTATGGAACGGTGTTATTGGGTAATGGTAAAAACGATTTTAGTTTTACGCCTCCAGAAAAAAGTGGTTTTTATGTACCTAGCGATAGTCGAGACCTCAAACAGCTGTCAATTAAAGGAAACAATACGTTTGTGGTAACCAACAACAATTCATCTTTATCCTTTTTTAAAGAACAACAATAGTTCTATAAATATAGCCAGTATTTATTGATTGATGCCGTTTATACTGCTTAGTCGGTCCTTGTATAGTTGTTTTGTAAAGTTAATTTCTTCTTTTAGGGTTTTTTACAACTATTTTCAAGGGTGATTATCCTTTATTATTTCTGCTTTTGAGCTACGCTTACTTGTGCGTGAGAACATATAAACTTTATGGTGTTAACGCTATAAGATAGAATAGCCTTTTACGATCGTGCTGTAGGTTTGATGATCACCACATTTAAATAAGCAAGAAGCGACATTGCCGCAAAAGCATTTTGTATTCCCCTCGGTATCCTAAAGTTGCTTTTACAATGGTGTAGGAAATATGTAATTGGAATGCTTGTCTTCTTTTACTATGATCGGGTCTATTCTAAATTTTATAAAGATATAGTCTTATAAGAGTTAGAGTATTTTTTACTCTAACTTAATTCGAAGATCTCCTTAAAATTTCCATGGTTTTTTTAATTATAAGTAGTTTGCACCATTTTTAATGCTTAATTGCTAGATAATTACAGTTTTGTATAGTTTTTGTATAGGTATTTAGTGTGTGCTATATCGTTATAGTTTCGCATATTGTTACATCAATTTTAATAAAAAATATCATGAAAAAAATTACATTTTTATTAACCTTCTTAATTAGTTCTGCTTGTATTGCACAGGTGGTTCTAGAGGATTTTGAAGGTACAGCTCCTACCATAGGTTTTGCTAATGGACCAGGTTCTGTGACGATCGTACCAGACCCTGCGATGGGAGGTACTAATGGTAACGTTCTCGAGATCATTACTGGAGCAGCATCTGCTCCTTGGCAGCAAGGTGAACTTACTTTGCAAAATGATTGGATGGATTTAACTACAAATAAAGTAGTTTCAGTGGATGTGTATTCTACTTCTGCTTTTGATATGTTAGCAAGAGTTGAAGGAGGAACAGGTCCTATTTCTGCTACTGATGACAGCCATACTGGTTCTGGATGGGAAACTTTAAGTTTTGACTTTAGTATACCTAAGGACAACCAGCAAGCAGCTAATGGTGCGTATCCTAAAATATTTTTCTTTAACCTATGGGACAGTGCAGCAGGCGGTGGAGCCGGTGGTTGGGCCGATGCAAACGGCGCAAGTACTGTAAGAACTAGTTATGTAGATAATATTACTGCATTTTCTACACCACCACCACCAACATGTAATGATGGTATTCAAAACCAAGGGGAAACAGGAATTGACTGTGGAGGTCCTAACTGTGCGGCTTGTCCTTCACCACCAACTGTAGCGGCACCCCGTCCACCTAATAGACCAGCTGCTGATGTTATTTCTTTCTTTAATGGTTTTGGTGTTTATGGAGATGTTACAGTTGGAACATTTGATACTTCTTGGTGTGGAAATGCCACCACTGATGTTGTTATTGCAGGAAATCCAACCAAATTAACGACGGGTGCGTTATGTGAAGGAATTGATTTTGCTAGTAATCGTATAGATGCTACTGGTTTTACTAAATTCCATATTGATTTTTATACGGATGAGACAAACATTGTAGGTAAAGTTTTTAATCTAAAATTAGTAGATTTTAATGGAGGTGCTGGAGAAGATGCATCAAGAACCATTCAAATTAATATTAATGATGGAACGAATCCAGGAGTTGTTGCAGGTACAGGAACCAATTGGGTTTCAGTAGATGTCGATATCGCCCCTTTTGATGACCTTGCGCAGATAGTTATCACTACCAACTTGAACAATGTTTGGTATAATAATCTATACTTGCACAAAGGTACTACAGCTAGTGTAGATGATGCAAATGCTGCTGTGTTTACTGCATATCCTAATCCAACTTCAAATAATTGGACAATTTCTGGTACTACTACCATGAACTCAGTTGCTATTTATGATATTATGGGTAAGCAAATCACTACAGTTGAAGCTAATGATACTGATGTAGTAATCAACACTACTAACATAGTTGCAGGTATGTACTTTGCTAAAATTGAAAGCGATAATGGCGTACAAACCATAAAGCTTATTAAAGAATAACTATTGGTTATTTGATTTAATTTAATAAGAGTTAAAAAGGCTGTCCGGAAGGACAGCCTTTTTTATTTTCCCTTCTTGAATAAAGATTCCATATTTATAAAACCCATATTTTTACATCAAAATTATAATTGACTATGATTCGTAAAGTCCTTTTTCTCTTAGTTTCTTTTATCTTTATTTGTAGTTGTACAAAGAAAGAAAAAGAACCCGTTGCAACAGATGTTCAAGGACGGATCGCCAATGATTTAATTCATGAAACAAGTCCTTACTTATTGGAACATGCATACAACCCTGTAAATTGGAAGGCGTGGAATTCAGAATCTTTAGAATTAGCAAAAGAGGAAAATAAGCTGGTGGTTATTTCCATAGGTTACTCTGCTTGTCATTGGTGTCATGTCATGGAAGAAGAAAGCTTTGAAAATGATTCTATTGCAGCTTTAATGAACGATAACTTTATCAGCATTAAAGTGGACCGAGAGGAGCGACCAGATGTGGATCAGATTTATATGGATGCGGTTCAATTAATGACAGGCAAGGGCGGCTGGCCGCTTAATTGTATTACCCTTCCAGATGGAAGACCTGTCTTTGGAGGTACTTATTTTACAAAATCTCAATGGACTAAAGTATTGGTCGAAATGTCTGATTTGTACAAGAATGATCCAGAAAAAGTAATCGCCTACGCTGATAGATTAACAAAAGGCATGAAAAATAAGGACTTGATTACGGTTAACAAAGAAGCTGTTGCATTTAATACGGAGTCACTTGATGCTATAGTAAACTTGTGGAAGCCTTCCTTAGACCTTGTTAATGGAGGACAACAAGGTGCTCCAAAGTTCCCCATGCCTAATCAGTTGAACTTTTTACTTCGTTATAGTGTGCAGAACAATGATAATGAGCTGCAAAAACATGTAGTGAACTCCTTGATTAAAATGGCTAATGGTGGTATATACGACCAAGTAGGTGGCGGTTTTTCTAGGTATACTGTTGATGAAGAATGGCACATACCACATTTTGAAAAAATGCTGTACGATAATGCTCAGCTCGTTAGCCTTTATGCGGCTGCATATCAATTAACAGGAAATGAATACTTTAAAATAATTATAGAGGAAACATTAGACTTTGTTCATGTAGAGCTCACTCAGAAGGAAGGAGCCTTTTATTCATCCATAAATGCGGATAGTACAACCAATAGCGGTGGCCTAAAGGAAGGTGCCTTTTATATCTGGACTAAAAAACAGTTAGAAACTGCTATAGATTCAGAGTTGGAGCTATTTTATTCCTATTATAATATCAATGAAGCTAGGAAGTGGGAAGATGATACGTACATTTTATACAAAACAAAATCAGACGTAGTATTTTTAAAAGAATTCGGTTTAACTCAACAGGAATTAAATGTCTTGGTTCGTGATTGGAAGTCAAAACTAGATGCTTATAGAAAAGATAGAGAACGACCTTCTACTGATGATAAGGTACTCACGTCTTGGAACGCATTAATGCTTAAGGGTTACTTAGATGCTTATCGCGTTCTAGGGAACAAAGAATATTTAGACCGAGCAATTAAAAGTGCCGAGTTTATAAAAACGAAACAACTAAATAAGGACGGCTCGCTATTTCATAATTATAAAGATGGTAGAAGTACTATAGAAGGCTTTTCTGAAGATTATGCACACACGATTGATGCCTTTATCGCCTTATATCAGGTAACACTAGACGAAAAATGGCTAACTACGGCTAGTGATATTATGAAGTATTCCATGATCCATTTTTACGATAAAAACAGCGGTATGTTTTATTTTACTTCTGATCAACATACTAACTTGATCACTCGTAAAACAGAGGTTGTAGATAATGTCATCTCTTCGTCAAATTCTGTCCTAGCTACTAATTTATTCCAATTAGGGCATTACTATTCGAATAAAGAGTACTCTAAAATTTCAGAACGTATGCTGTCTAATATTCATAAGGATATGAAAACAACGCCTTCTGCTTATGCTAATTGGTTGAATTTATATTTAAACTATTCTAACCCTTACTATGAAGTAGCTATTTCTGGAAGTAAGGCTATGGAAAAAAGCAAGGAACTGCATTCTTATTACTTGCCTAATATATTAATTGCAGGTGCCGCTGTTGATAGTGACTTATCTATTATGAAAAACAGATTTAATAAAGACAATACGTATATCTATGTATGTGTAGATGGTAGTTGTAAACTTCCTGTCACCGATACGAAAAGTGCGGTTGATCAGCTTTTAAAATAATTAATTCTAAAAAATCTTACCAGGATTCAAGATTCCTTTGGGATCCATAAAACTTTTAAGAGAACGCATCAAAGCAATTTCTTCTGGAGTACGGCACAATTCTAAATAGGCTTTTTTATGAGTTCCTATCCCATGCTCAGCACTTACGGAGCCTCCTATTTCTTGGAGTCCGTCGTAGATGCAATGGTCTATTTCTTTTTTGAGTGCTACACGGAGGTTTTCTTTTCCTATCATAAAATGAATGTTCCCATCTGCCACGTGACCAAAAGCGTAGATTTGTTGCACACCTTTAATCGCAGCTAGAGCTTTATATCTGGCAGCGATATAGGAACCTATTAATGGGATGGGCAAACTGATATCAAAATGCTGGTCGTGGGTCATAAAATCTACCAGGTTATTGACATCTTCTCTGATTCTAAAAAACCACTCTACATCGCTAGGAGATTGCGCCATTACCGCATCTAGAATCATTTCATTTTCCAAGGCTTTTTCTAGTAAATCCTGGAATTCTGCTTGATTGTTAGTCAGATGACTCCCTAATGCTTCTGTCAGAACATAATACTGATAATCATAAGGTAAAGGCGGTTTTACCGCAGCACTGGTACTGGTCATTTGCTCGTAACTATTTTTCCAAATCAGTTCAAAGCCACTTAGCTTTCCAGCAAGATTGCTGTCCATAAATTTTAAAAAATCTACCACTTTATTATAGTCATTAAAACCTATGTACGCGGCGCTGCGGCTTGTAGGCGCTTCTTCTAGTTTTAGAACCGCTCGAGTAACTATTCCTAGGGTACCTTCACTACCTATAAACAATTGTTTGAGATCGTAACCACTATTATCTTTAATGATTTTTTTCATAGAAGAGATCACAGTTCCGTCGGGAAGAACAGCTTCAAGTCCTAAAATAAGCTGTCGGGTCATTCCGTATTTGAGAACACGTAATCCTCCGGCATTTGTTGAAATAACACCACCTATTTGCGCGCTACCTCTTGCTCCAAAGTTCAAAGGGAATAACAATCCTTTCTCATTTACCGCCTCATGTATGTGCTCCAGAATAACCCCTGCTTGCACAGTCATGGTTCTGCTTGCGGTATCGATCTCTTCTATTTTATTCAATCTTTCTGTAGAGATCACTACTTCGTTTCCAGTAGTTTCTGTGCTTCCCACTAGATTAGTGAGACCGCCGTGAACTACAACCGGAAATGCTTCTTGGAAACATATTTTCATGATCTCACTTACCTGCTCCGTGCTTTCTGGCAGGAGCACGCACAAGGCTTTAAGAGGCTCGTCCATATGCCATATATGATGGTACCTATGGGACAAGGCATTTTGCTCAAGTATTTGTTCTTCTTTAAGACAGTGAGAAAAGAACTCGTGTGCGATCATGGATAAAAAATATTGGATAATTACTACAGGTGTAAGCTAATCAATTATAGCTCAATTTTGTTTTGTTTTTTTTACCCTTCCCATAATTGTCCTCGATGTGGCTTCAAAGCATCCCTTACTGAAGGCATATGTTCTTCTTCTAGTGCGATAAAGGCGATGTGATGCCTGTCATTTATCGCTTCTACACCAGTGGCGATGGAAGCTACTTCTTCACTCGCTACAAAATCATCCAAGTGAATGAGGTGGTGTGCTGCTGTTCTAGCTGCATCTGGACCTTTAAAGTCCCAAATCAATTTTAATTTTCTCATGAATCGTTTCTAATAAAATTACCTTTGTTTTCTGCAAAGGTCTTGAAATCTTCCATATGTTGCAGTGTTTGCTGCTTAAATAATTTAGGTTGTGCTTTTGCAACTACTCTCATCATACCCGTAAACTTAAAAATACTGGTAGCATTCCATAAAGTAGTTGCTACTAATTGATTATTGATGCTTGTTTCGCTTTCGCGAAAGCGGTTACTCTGCTTATTAAGTACGCCACTAGTGCGGTAGGTAGCCTCCCATAAGTGAGGTAAGTCTACAGATGTGATTTGTTCCTTCATCGTAATGGTTGTTCCAGCAACTCTAATTTTCATTTCTCTAGTGCTATTTTCTTCTCCAGGATTTCCCGAAAGATCTCGAGAACTTACCAGTCCTTTTTGCCAATGTTTAAAATAACTTTGATTTTTAAACAATTCCATTACTTCATTAATAGGAAGTAAAATTTCAATAGAACACTCGCTTTTTATCATAATGGTTAAGTCGTTCAACCTGTTCTAAACTTAATTAGATTTAATAAAATAACAAGTGAAACACTGCGTTTTGAAAGGCAATGTTAAATAACTATTTTTGCTATCCTTGAAATGAAAGATATGATGTATATAAAATATAAAAAAAGCCTCCTAGGTATAGCGGTGTTGCTATTTTCTTTGGTATCCTACGCTCAAAAAATAGAAGACGCCACCTTTCTTACCATAGATGGGATGGACTATGATGCAGGGACTTTCATGAAATTTTATTTTAAGAATATAGATATCGTTCAAGACGAAGAACAAAAAGATATTGATAACTACCTGGATCTATATATTGACTACCGTTTAAAGTTACAGCAAGCTTATGAATTAGAGCTGGATAAAAAGGAAAGTCATATTAGAGATATTCAAAGTACTCGTTCTAGTTTGGCACAACCTTATTTAACAGATAATAAAGTGACAGCAAGCTTAGTTAAAGAGGGATATGAGCGAGGTTTGCAACAGGTAAGCGCGAGCCATATTCTAATTAAAGTAAGTCGGGGAGCTTCTCCTTCAGATACTTTAATGGCCTGGAATAGGATCGAGGCTATTTATAAAGAACTTCAACAAGGTGCCGATTTTGGATCCCTTGCTAGAACTAAAAGTGAAGGTCCTAGTGCAGGTAACGAAGGAGGTTTAGGCTGGTTCGGTGCTTTTGTGATGGCTTATGAATTTGAGACAGTCGCCTACGAGACGCCAGTAGGTACCTTTTCAAAACCTATAAGAACAGATTTTGGATATCATATCGTTTATGTAAATAATAAAAGAGCAGATCCTGGAGAAGTGACCGTAGCGCACATCATGACTTTTGATAAACAAGAAGAGGGTGAGCAAACAGCAGCGAGCCGTATTCAAGAAATATACCAACAACTGGAGGAAGGAAGAAGTTTTGAGGAACTTGCTAGAGAATTCTCTGATGATGAAAATAGTGCTGCTCGCGGGGGAAGGCTCGATAAATTTGGTACTGGTGGAATAGACGAGACTTTTGCAAATGCTGCTTTTGAACTCCAAGAAAAAGGAGCGTATAGCAAGCCGGTAGAAACTAAGTATGGCTGGCATATCGTTCAACTACTGGAAAAGCATCCTCTAAAAACTTTTGACGAGTTGGAAAGGGAGCTTAGAGATAAAATTCAAAAGTCACCACGTTCTAGAAAGATTACTGAGGCGTTTACGGGTCAGCTTAAAAAACAATATCAAGTTCCTGGAAAATTAGTATTGCCTAAGGAAGTTTATGATCTCGTGAACGATAGTTTAATCTTGGAGAGAAAGTACGTTTTTGATAAGAATCAACCCGCAAACACCACCGAGCTTTTTAAAATTAGAGAAACCAACTATACCATCACTAACTTTCTTTCTTACGTAGAGCAAAAGCAATTAAAGGAATTCACTTTTTACGCTAATAAAAAAGAAAAGTTAGACGCCTTTTATGAGGCTTTTGTAACGGAGAAAATTATTTCTTACTACGATTCTAATTTAGAGAGAGATAACGAAGACTTTAGATTCTTATACAATGAATTTAAAGAAGGCTTCTTAGTGTTTGACCTAATTGAAACACAAATATGGAATAAAGCAGATAATGATTCGGTGGGGCAGCAGGATTATTACAATCGCTATAAAGGCAAGTATACATGGAAACGCAGGTTAGATATTGACCTTACGCAAAGTACATCAGAAGAAGTGGCTCTTGAAGTTAGAAAAATGTTGCAACAAGGAATCGCCACAGATTCTATAAAAGCCCGTCTTAATGTTGATAATAAAACTAAAGTGATGATTTCTTCTGGAATAGTAGAAGACACATACCATAGATTGCCGGACGATTTTGAAGTGCAATTAGGAGTTTCTAAAGTACATCATGATGATGGAGATAGTTTTTATAAAGTCATACAAGTAAATGAAATCATAGAGCCATCTGTTAAAAACATAGAAGAATCAAGAGGTAGGGTCATTAATGATTACAAACAAGAGCTAGAAAAAAACTGGATAGAGGATCTTAGAAAAGGTCATCAAATAGAAATTCATAGAAAGGTGTTCCAAAAAGTAAAAGCTCAAATAAAAACACAACTTGATTAAAAAGACCCTATTTATAACGCTTTTCATTTCCTTAGTCTCTTGTGGGTACTTTACAAAAGAGACCCCGCCAGATACTGTGGTAACTTTAGGTGCGCATTATTTGGATAAAGATGATATCGCGCGACTTTTACCACAGGGGTATACACTACAAGACAGCACTCAAATTGTAGATGCATATATAAATAAGTGGGCAACAGATCATTTGTTAATGGATAATGCAATCGATAATATTTCACAAGACAGACAGGTGCAACTGGATCAATTGATTGAAAATTATCAAATAGAATTATACGCCCAAGAATACCTGGGAGAATTAACCAAGCAAAATCTAGACACACTCATCTCAGAAAAGGCAATTCTAGCTTTCTATGAAAAACGCAAAGAGGACTTTAAATTAAATGAAGATTTGGTTCAGTTTAGGTTCGTTCAACTAGATCCTCTTAACACTGATTTGCAAAAAATAACAAAGTGGTTCAATAAAGGCGACGTAAATTCGTTGAAGAAAGTAGACAGCCTTAGGCTATCTTATCGTAATTATTTTTTAAACGATAGCATCTGGATAAAAAAGAGTGCCCTTTTTGACGCTATGGACGTGATCAACGTAGCAAATGAAAAGTTATATATAAAAGAGAATAAAACGTGGAAGCTAGAAGATAGTCTTGGCGTATATTTGGTGCGATTTAATAAGGTGCTTAAACGCGGGGATCGCGCGCCTTTATCCTATGTAAAACCTACTGTAAAACAGGTGTTGCTCAACAGGAGTAAACTTGCTTATATTAAAAAATTAGAAAAAGATTTATTAAATGACGCTATTAACAGTGATAAACTTCAAATCAATAACTAAATACCTGGCCATTATTACTGTTTTCGTTTTCGCGAAAGCGGTAACTGCACAAACTGCAGTAGAGCAAGATGTTGTAGCTTTAGATAACAAGAATGTACAAGAAACGCTGGCCGCAATGGACAGTGTGAAACCCCGTACAAAAACCCGATTTCTTATAGAAGGAGTGGCTGGAGTCATCGGTGATTATGTCATCTTAGGGTCCGATATCGTAACTGCAAAAGCTCAAGCAAAGAGAGAAGCAGGTATATCTGATATCTCCAGCTGTGAATTGATGGAAAGCTTGCTTTCAGAAAAAATGTATGCACATCATGCCATTCAAGACAGTATCACCATAGGTGATCGAGAAATAGAAGGTAGAACAGAAGGTCAAATTCAATATTTTAAGAATGCCCTTCAAACTAACGATGATCAAAAGATCGCAGACTTTTATAAAAAGGAGAATATTGCACAGGTGAGAGAAGCTTTAAATCGTGTCAATCGTGACGGACTACTAGCACAGCGTATGCAAGAACGTATTACCGAGCAGGTAGAAATCACTCCAGAGGAGGTTCGTGAATTTTATAAATCCATACCAGAGAAAGATTTACCACTTTTTAATACAGAGGTAGAAATGGCTCAAATTGTGGTAATACCAGAGCCAGAAAAGGAAGAAGTAAATCTGGTAATTAATAAATTAGCAGGATATAGAGCAGACGTTATTGATAACGGTGCTGATTTTGCAGCAAAAGCAACGCTTTATTCTGACGATACAGGGACGGAGCGTCAAGGTGGGGTTTTATCGCTTAAGAGGAATGACCCATTTGTAAAAGAATTTAAGGATCAAGCTTTTTCACTCCAAGAGGGTGAAATCAGTGAGCCTTTTGAAACCATGTTTGGTTGGCATATTCTTTATGTAGAGAAAATACGTGGACAAATTAGAGATGTGAGACACATTTTATTAAAGCCCTATATTTCTGTAGCACAAGTTGAAAATTCAAAGGCAGAGTTAAACGCTATGCGAGATCGCATTATCCTAAATGAGATCAGTTTTGGAGATGCTGCAAAAGAAATTAGTGATGAAGAAAAGACAGCTCAAAATGGTGGTAAAATCATCAATCCTAACACAGGAACTGGTAGAATAGAAGTTACCAGATTAGAATCTGATATGGCTTCTACCTTACAATTTCTTGAAAAGGGAGACCTCAGTGGTGTTATAGAAGAAACGGACCCTCGCATGGGATCAACAAACTTTAAAGTAGTTTATATTATTGATAAAATTCCAGATCATAAAGCAAATTATGCCAATGATTATTTGAAAATCAAAGATTTAGCCTTGAAGGATAAGCAAGTAAAGGCTATCAATAAGTGGCGTAATGAAAAAATTACCGATACTTATATCAAGATAGGAGCAGAATACAAAGACTGCGATATTCTTAATGCCTGGAATTAATTCTCATAAAACCATCCCTTCATGTCAGATGTAGCTGCGATAGATCACTTGGTAAAAAAACACCAGGAGCTTAAAAAAGAAATTGCCAAAGTAATAATAGGACAGGACAATGTCATCAATGAGATATTGATTGCGGTTTTCTCTGGGGGTCATGCGCTTCTTGTAGGAGTTCCAGGACTGGCAAAAACTTTAATGGTAAACACTATATCGCAAGCTTTAGGATTAAACTTTAAACGCATTCAATTTACCCCAGATTTGATGCCTAGTGATATTGTAGGTAGTGAAATTTTGGATGAGAATAGGACTTTTAAATTTCTAAAGGGACCTGTTTTTTCCAACATCATTCTTGCAGACGAGATCAACCGTACACCGCCTAAAACTCAGGCGGCACTTCTAGAAGCCATGCAGGAGAAATCAGTAACTGTAGCGGGTCACAATTATAAATTAGATGCTCCCTACTTTGTACTAGCAACTCAAAACCCAATTGAGCAGGAAGGAACCTATCCTTTGCCGGAGGCACAGTTGGATAGATTTATGTTTTCTATCAATTTACAATATCCCTCTTTTCAAGAAGAGGTAGATGTGGTAAAAGCAACTACTGGAGATCATAAGCCAGTGGTAAATGCGTTATTTACAGCCCAAGAAATTGTGGACTTTCAGCAATTAGTAAGACGTATTCCAGTCGCAGATAATGTGATTGAATATGCGGTTACTTTGGTTGGTAAGACACGACCTAAAAGCGATGCAGCACCAGAGATTGTAAAAGAATACTTAGATTGGGGCGCCGGACCTCGAGCTTCACAGAATCTTATTTTAGCAGCAAAAACGCACGCAGCCGTTAATGGTAAATACAGTCCAGATATTGAGGATGTAAAAGCCGTTGCGACAAGTATTTTAAGGCATAGAATCATAAAAAATTACAAAGCAGAGGCCGAAGGTCATACCGAAGAAAGTATCATTGATCGACTGCTGTAGAAAAGAACCCTTAGTTTTGATATACTCCTACCTTTAATCGTTTCCAGACAAAACTGGAAAGAATCGAGCTTTCGTTATGTATGGAGAACGTTTAAATTGATCTTACATAAATTTGGCTTAGACTATACTCTCATCTAATAGTTTTTTAAATCTCTATTTCCGAGCACCTGTTTTCTGTAATGACAGAAAGTGTTTATCTTATATTTAATCGTTCCTCCCAATGTATCATGTGGTTTAGGTCTTTTTTGATACAGAAAATACCATTATAGATATTTCTAATCACGCTTTCGCGAAAGCGGAAACATTACCATCGTTATCGTTAATTGTAGAACTGATAATATAAACAGGGTGAAATTATCAAATTGACAAAATAAGAACCTTGGACAGCTTATTATTTTAAGAATGTCTAAACAACTGTGGTAGCGCGGTGAGACTTTCATTTTACGTAGCATTTTTGTAACTTCGCGTTCCTAAAAAAAATTGATTAATTAAATTTAGATATATGGCTTTTGATATAGATATGATTAAAAAGGTGTATGCTGAGATGCCAGCGCGCGTGAATAAAGCACGTGAAACTACTGGTAAACCACTTACACTTGCTGAGAAGATTTTGTATTCTCATCTTTGGGATGGTGTTCCTGGCAAACCCTTTACTAGAGGAAAAGATTATGTTGATTTTGCCCCGGATCGTATCGCATGTCAAGATGCTACGGCTCAAATGGCTTTGCTACAATTTATGCAAGCTGGAAAAGATAAAGTTGCTGTGCCTACAACGGTACATTGTGATCACTTGATCCAAGCTAAAAATGGAGCGTCTATGGACCTTCAAAGCGCATTGAATACTTCTAACGAAGTGTTCAACTTTTTAGAATCAGTATCTGATAAGTATGGAATTGGTTTCTGGAAACCTGGTGCCGGTATTATACACCAAGTAGTTCTTGAGAATTATGCATTCCCTGGAGGAATGATGATAGGAACAGATTCTCACACCGTAAACGCAGGAGGACTAGGAATGGTTGCCATAGGAGTAGGTGGAGCAGATGCTGTTGATGTTATGGCAGGAATGGCATGGGAATTAAAATTCCCTAAATTGATAGGGGTGAAACTTACCGGTAAATTATCTGGATGGACAGCGCCTAAAGATGTCATTCTTAAAGTGGCTGAAATTCTTACTGTTAAAGGAGGAACTGGAGCTATTGTAGAATACTTCGGAGAAGGAGCAATGAATCTTTCCTGTACAGGAAAAGGAACCATTTGTAACATGGGAGCTGAGATAGGAGCAACGACTTCTACTTTTGGTTATGACGATTCTATGGAGCGTTACTTACGTGCTACAGATAGAGCTGATATTTCAGATGCAGCAAATGAAGTCAGAGAGCATCTTACAGGAGATGCTGAGGTGTATGCTAATCCAGAGCAGTATTTTGATCAAGTAATTGAGATCAATTTAGATACCCTAATGCCACAAATTAATGGACCATTTACTCCAGACCTTGCGACAGAATTGGGTGCCATGAATGAAAAGGCGACTAAAAATGGATGGCCACTTAAAGTGGAATGGGGACTTATAGGTTCTTGTACCAACTCTTCCTATGAAGATTTATCACGCGCGAGCTCTATCGCCCAACAAGCCATTGATAAAAAGTTAAAAACTAAAGCAGAATTTGGTATCAACCCAGGTTCAGAAAAAGTGCGTTACACCACCGAGCGTGACGGAATCTTAGGCATATTTGAAAAATTAGACGCTAAAATATTTACAAACGCTTGCGGACCATGTATAGGTCAGTGGGCGCGTTATAGCGATCCTAAAAATGCTCCTAAAAACTCCATCATTCACTCGTTCAATAGAAACTTTGCAAAACGTGCCGATGGTAACCCTAACACTCACGCCTTTGTAGCTTCACCAGAAATGGTTGCCGCAATTGCGATTGCAGGACGTCTGGACTTTAATCCTATCACTGATACATTGATCAATGAAGACGGAGAAGAAGTGATGCTAGATGAGCCTACAGGATGGGAATTGCCTCCTAAAGGTTTTGAAGTAAAAGATGACGGTTACTTAGCGCCGCAAGAAGATGGAAGTGGTGTAGTAATTAAAGTGGATGAAGATTCAGAACGCATTCAAATATTAGAGCCATTTACACCTATAGGTACGGATATTTCTAAAGCAAAATTGTTGATCAAAGCATTTGGTAAATGTACCACCGATCATATTTCTATGGCAGGGCCTTGGTTGCGTTACAGAGGTCACTTAGATAATATTTCTAACAACTGTTTGATAGGTGCAGTAAATGCGTACAACAAGCAAACCAATTTGGTGAAAAGTCAGTTAGATGGTGAATATGATGCTGTGCCGGCAACGGCCAGAGCTTATAAAGCTGCTGGGATTCCTTCTATTGTTGTAGGAGATCATAATTATGGGGAAGGTTCTTCTAGAGAGCATGCTGCCATGGAGCCACGTTTCTTAGGTGTAGTTGCTGTGATTGTGAAATCATTTGCACGTATTCATGAGACCAACTTGAAGAAACAAGGGATGTTAGGACTTACGTTTGCAAACGAGGCAGACTATGACTTGATCCAAGAAGATGATACCTTTAACTTTGTAGATTTAGCCTCTTTCTCTCCAGATAAGCCACTTACGATCGAAGCTACTCATGCAGACGGTTCTATGGAAACGATTATGGCAAACCATACCTATAATGCTGCTCAAATCGGCTGGTTCCATAAAGGAAGTGCCTTGAATAAAATTAAAGAAGAAAACGCCGCTTAATAAAGCGTTTTCATTATATTAAAAAGCCTCTTAAGAAATTAAGAGGCTTTTTTTATGGGTTGGGTTTTCGCTTGCGCGAAAGCGAGGACTATATAATCCTTTTTAAGATTTTAATCTTTTATCAGCTCTTCTAAATTTCTTGTAAAAGGATATTCCAAATAGAGCTAATTGAACGAGAGCTACTAAAAACAGCAGTTCATAAGTTGATTTCTCTCCTCCACTAAGAACAAAGTATACAGCTAGGAATAAAAAGATCTTTGAAATGACTAGATATCTAAAAGGGGATCGTATAAATGTATAAATCTTGCTCATGTTTCATTTTTTACTACTGCAATATAGAAATTTGATCTGATATTTCTAAAACTTTATTTATACGTTGGTCCTGAAGCTAGTATTGTTTTTCATAAGTTTTAAGTTATCAATAATCTGTCAGTCTTATCTGTGTTTCTCCATAAACGCTGTGGAGTTTTTAATGGGTGGCATTTCTGAGCTCGTCAGATCATGGCGACTATTTTTACTGGAAAAAAGTAAGAGAGTTAGTAGTAATGAAGTATATTTCATAAGAATTGGTTGGATGCTTTTTTACAACAATAATTTAACCATTTTAATTGCAGTGCGATCTATCTTTGTTTCATGTCTCAACAAATTACAACCCTCACATTTTTCAAATATCCCAGCCTCCAACAAAAGCTTTGGGCTTTTGGAATGATGCAATTTGCTCATGCACCTTTAAAGAAAGTAAAAGGATTAGAGTTTTACAAGCTTTTAGGTTCGGGTAAAAAGAATTTTGATCCCCTACCAGACTGGGGTGTTTATGGTTTGTTGCAAGTTTGGGATAATGAAGCAAGTGCAAAGGACTTTTTTGCAGAGGCTAAGCTCTATAAACGTTATGTAAACCACAGTGCACAACAGCTTACTTTTTACCTCAAAAGCATCAAAGCTCATGGACAGTGGTCCAAGCAAAATCCATTTGAATCTAGTGACTTATTAGATGAGAATAATGAGATGATTGCTGTTATTACTAGAGCTACGATTAAGCTTAGAATGCTTAAGAAGTTCTGGGATTACGTGCCTATTTCTCAAAAGGATCTCGTAGATAATCCCAGTTTATTGTTTACCGCTGGAGTAGGAGAGCGACCAGTGACACAAATGGCCACTTTCAGTTTGTGGGAAGATGCAAGGGCTTTAAAAAAGTTTGCTTATCGCAGTCAGAATCATCGCCACGCGGTGCAACAAACACAAGCCTTGCAGTGGTATAAGGAAGAGATGTTTACCAGATTTCAACCTTTTAAAATTACAGGTCAGTGGAGTGGGTTTGAAATTCCACCATCTTTAATAAGTAACGAACAATAGATTTGGAAGAGCATAAAGAAAAAAAATTCAATGACTTTGGTTTAGCTGAGAAGTCAGAATCTGATGGGTACCGAGCGGTCAATAAAGACGGTTCTTTTAATATCACTAAAACGAACGTTCCTTTTTTTGAAAGACTCAACTTCTTTCATAATCTGGTTACGATGAGTTGGTTCCATTTTTTCGTTTCTATTTTAATAGGATATTTTATAGTTAATTTTCTGTTTGCAGGTATCTACATGTGGATCGGTGTAGAAAACCTGACAGGAACTTATGGCATCACCAACTTAGAACAATTTACAGAAACCTTTTTCTTCAGTGCTCAAACAATTACAACCTTAGGCTACGGTCGGGTAGCACCTATAGGACTTGCAGCAAATATAGTTGCAGCGATAGAATCCATGCTAGGATTGTTGACCTTTGCACTGGCTACAGGTTTGCTTTATGGTAGGTTTTCAAAATCACGCACCAAAATAAAATACAGTGATATAGGTGTTATTGCTCCATACTTAAATGGCAACGGCTTTATGATACGGGTGGTGAACCCACAGAATAATGAATTGCTAGAGGTCAATGCAGATTTAAGTGTCTCCTTTAGAAAGGAAGGATCACAGCATAGAGAATTCCACAATTTAAAACTAGAAAGAAACATGGTGTTTTTCTTTCCATCAGTCTGGACAATTGTGCATCCTATTGATGAGATGAGTCCGCTTTATAAAATGACAGAAAAGGAATTTGAAGAAAGAAACGTTGAGTTCATTGTGATGCTCAAAGCATTTGATGAATCTTCTTCTCAAACGCTGTACTCTAGATCTTCGTACAGGGCAGAAGAAATAGTTTGGGGGGCTAAATTTACGTACCTCGGGCAACATAAAGATGGAAAGCTGCATATAGACGTCAGTGGCTTGAATACCTATGATCAACGAGATTTACAGTAAGAATTTTTAGAAAAGCCTTTTAAAAAAGGCACTCAAAAATGGTTTTGAGGTCATAGGAAGCATGATGCTTAACTCTTGTACAAAACTTGTTTCTTCATCTAGAAAAGCAAATATCCTTTTGATCTTATTCTTCTTGTAAAGGGTGTGAAACACTCGAGCACCCCGGTCGTTATCGCCATGCAGTACGTCTAACATGATCTCATCATAAAAGCGAAATTTCTTAGAGATCATTCCGTGATTTATATCTCGATCTGAAAGAATATTGTCGACCAATTGAGCGGCTTTTTTCTCACTCATTTTAAAACTATAACCTGTAGAAGGTTTTACCCAGCCGCCAGCAGTTCCAATTTTAAAAATATTTTTTTTATGGTGTTGTTCAAACTTATAGGTGCTCATAGGGATGATACCTTGCTCGGTTTTCTCAACACTATAATTCTCTATTTTTAAAAAATCGCTGATGTATTCTTTTAGATACCTGTCGTAGGTTTCATCGCTTACCACATCTTTAGAGAAGTAGGTAAACTCTACCAGTGCTTCTGTTTTTGAATAGGGTAAAATATAAGTAAAACTCGTGGTTCCTAGATCTCTTAAACGGTAATCCATCATCACAAATTCTTCGGGATTAAAAACCGGTTGTTCTGTTTTGATGACCCAACCTTTAAAATGTTGTAGTAAGGTGATGGCCTGTGTGTCTGTAAAAAAGGCTTTGTCGATTCGGCTGTCCAATACCAAGTCTGCAGTAATTCTCGAGTGATCGCATTCTATTTGTTGCACCTTATTTCCGTACACCTTCTGTACTTTCTCTTCTAAGAGTTGGAAGTTAGGGTGTTGTTGTAATTTCGCTTTCGCGAAAGCGATAAAATCACGGCTCTCAATGGTCTTATAAACATATCCATCAAGATCCAGATGTATAAAATCATGAGGCATGATAAAGCTGCCTTTATCCCAGCTGTGAGAGATCAAATGATCCCAGAGACCTTTACCTTGCTCCCAATACGACCAAGTTTTTTCCAAAGAATTTGCTTTAAAGTCATCGATGACGACGACTTTAAGATTGGTTTTACGACGCAATAATTCTTGCACCACATGACTGCCAGCGCAGCCCATACCTATAATCGCTATATCGTAATGATGATCCATAGACTAATTGCAAAAAATAGTTGAACGCCATATAGATGATAAGAAATAAGCTTATTACCTCGGAGTTTAAATTGAAGTGAAACGGCATGAAGTGCCCCCGCAATAATGAACCAGCAAAGATAGTTGAACCAGTCTGCGCCGCCCTCAAAATGCCAGAAACCTGCAAAATCACAAATTTGTTCTAGAAAATAATCAACACCTACCATTAAGGCAGCTCCTGTGGCAATGATGGCGATGGGAGACTTGAAAATGCTTTTGGCAATTACATGAGTAGTAAAGGTGAGCAGGGCCCAGTTCACCCCTATGAGTAGTGGAATGCCATCTAATTTAGGGCCAAAGTTTTTACCGTAATAATAATCGCCAAAAAGACTCCCTGTATGCACACCTATCCATTCGACCCCTATTCCTGTGATCATAAATGCCATAAATAAAAGCAGTTTATTACGAGAATCAATTTTAAAAAAGAAGATTAAAAAGAACAGCAAATACATGATGGTAAATGGCGACTTAGGAAGAAAGAAATCTTCATACCCAATCGCAATTCCTATCAATGCTGCTAGGTGCAAAACCCATAAAAAAACAATGGCTATTCTCATAGAGCTGTTTTTAAAATAAGGTCAGAAGTGATTTGAGCACTTAATAAACACAAAGGGATTCCTCCCCCAGGATGCACTGAACCACCCACATGATACAAGTTTTTAATTTTATTATTGAAATTAGGATGTCTTAAAAATGCGGCAAATTTATTATTGCTCGCTGCCCCGTAAAGGGCACCTCTATAAGAGCTAGTATTGGATTCAATCCCCTGAGGGGTAAGGATGTATTCGGTTTTAATATGCTCTGCGATGTCTACGTTTAGGCATTTTTTAATTTTCTGGATGATGCGCTCTTTTGATTGGGTAACCATCTTTTCCCAGTCTTGTCCATAATCACCAGGCGCGTTGATCATCACAAACCAATTTTCATGACCTTTAGGCGCGTCTTCTGGAGATTCTTTGCTCGTTATGTTGATGTAAACGGTAGGGTCTTCAGAGAGCGTCTTGTGTTGAAAAATATGCTCAAATTCAGCTGCGTAATGTTCAGAGAATAGAATGTTGTGTAATTCTAAATCAGGAAAAGTGCTGTCAATTCCCCAATAGAAAATTAGTGCACTACTGGAGCGTTCTTGTTCCAGTGTTTTTTCTGGAGCTTTAACGTCACGGATTAATTTTTTATAAGTCGGATAAATATCCATATTGGATACGACTAGATCTGTTTTATAAGAACCATTTTCGGTAGTGACAGCAGTAACTTTTTTCTTGTGGTGATTGATTTGGGTGACGCTTTCGCGAAAGCGGAATTCAATTCCAACTTCTTGTGCGAGTTCAAATAGGGATTGTGAAATACGGTGCATACCTCCATGCGGATAATAGGTACCTAAACCAAGCTCAAGATGTGGTATCATACTCATAATACCTGGTGTTTGATAAGGCGATGAGCCGTTATAGGTGGCGTATCTATTAAAGAGTTGGGTGAGCTTCGGATTTTTAAAAACCTGATTCTCTTCATCTAAAGTATTTGATATTCCTAAAAAAGGGGCATTGATTAAAGCTTTTACCGTATCCAGGGACAGGTAAGTAGCAACTTTATGCAGTGATTTTTCTAGGAAAAGACTTTTGGTAAGTTGGTACTTTTTCTTGCTCTTGCAGAGATAAGTTTCAATGGTGTTTTGATCTTCAGAAAAAGTCTTTGCTGCTGTTTCTACAAATTTTTGATTATCTGTACTCGCTTTAAAAACAGTACCGTCTTCCCAAAAATAGTGACAAGCTGTTTGCTTAGTTTTATAAGAAAAAGGAACTTTTGAATTAGGGAATAAGTCTAATAGGTCATCGATAAGATGTGGAAGAGTGAATAAAGAGGGTCCCAAGTCAAATCGGTAGCCGCCTTGTCGTATGGCGTGTAATTTACCACCAGCATAGTCATTCTTTTCAAACACCTGTACTTTAAAACCTTGTTTATGAAGTCTCAAAGCCGTGGCGAGTCCACCTATTCCAGCGCCTATAACGATGGCTGTTTTCATAATTTATTTGAAATACTTGAAAGGAACTACCAGCATACCGAAGTTTTCGCCGTCTGCTTTTCCTATGTGTTTATGGTGCATTTTGTGAGCACGTCTTACGCCTCTTGCATATTTATTGTCTGCTTTGCGCAACCATTTAAAGCGTTGGTGTATAAAGACATCATGCACCACAAAATAGGCGATACCATAGGCTAAGATCCCTGCGCTCATAGGTAATGCCCACCATAAATCTAACTCACTATGAGCCACTTTAAGTGCTATACTGATCACCGCATAAAAGACAAAAAACCAGTCATTTTTTTCAAACCAACTGTCGTGTTTTTTATGATGATGGTCTTCATGAAGATTCCATAAAAAACCATGCATAACATATCTGTGCATCCACCAAGCATTAAATTCCATAATGGAAAATGTGCCTATAAATATTACTGTCCACAATACTATATCCATGTTTTAGATCAAATTGAGCCTGTAAGTTACGTATCCTTTAGAAAGAAGGAAAATTTTCTCATAATTAGGAACACGTATTCTTGTGTTTCTTATTTCTTTAGAAGGGGTGCGTTCTAATCTAGTAAGCAATCTTCTATAATAGGTATAAGCGGTATAAACCCCTAATTTAGCTTCTATAGGTAGTCGTTGAATACCTCGTAAACCTGCATCAAAATCTTCTTTTATTTCTGCAATTAATCGAGCTTTATCTTCTTCACTCAGATCGTGAAGATCTGTGTTAGGAAAGTAGCTTCTTTCCAGCGTGTCAAGATCTGCTTTAAGGTCCCGTAAGAAATTCACTTTCTGAAAAGCGCTTCCAAGGCGCATGGCGTCATCTTTAAGGTCATTATAGAGTTCCATATTCCCTTTTACAAAAACCTTTAAGGACATCAAACCTACAACATCTGCACTGCCATAAATATAATTTCTATATTCTTCATCTGTCAAGTAAACAGACTTGTCTAAATCTAAGCGCATGCTATGCATAAACGCTCCATACATATCTGGAGTGATGTCATATTTGTTTACCGTTTCTTGAAATGAGTTTAAGATAGGGTTAAGGCTTATTTTTTCCTCTACAGCGCTTAAAAGATCTTTTTCAAATCTATCGAGTAAGCTGCGTTTATCAAAGTTGTGAAAGGTGTCCACGATCTCATCTGCAAATCTTACAAAGCCATAAATATTATGAATATCCTGCCTGATTGTAGGTCCCAGCATTTTGCTCGCAAGTGAAAAAGAGGTGCTGTAATTCTGAGTAACAGTCTTACTACAATCTCTAGAGACTTTATCAAATAAGCTTTTCATTATTGATCGTGTTTGTTAATAAGTTCAGCAGCTAGTTTTCCAGAGATGAGTGATGGGGGTACTCCTGGTCCTGGAACGGTTAACTGACCCGTGAAATAAAGATTTCTAACTTTGCGACTTCTTAAATTAGGTCTAAGAAATGCCGTCTGTAATAAAGTATTTGCCATACCGTACGCATTTCCTTTATAGCTGTTGTATTCTGAAATAAAATCATTCACACAAAATGACTCCTTAAAGATAATATGATCTGAGACATTTTGCTCTGTTCTCAATTCAAATCTTTTAATGATTTTATCAAAGTATTTTTCTCGTAGCTCTGGGGTGTCCTCTAAATCAGGTGCTAAAGGAATCAAGAAAAATCCGTTTTCACAACCTTCAGGTGCTGTTGATGCATCTGTTAAGGAAGTGAAATTTGCGTAAAACAAAGGTTCTTCAGGCCATTTTGGATCTTCATAAATCTCATTGGCATGCTTTGTAAAATCGGTATCAAAAAACAAGTTGTGATGATCTATGTTTTTTAATTTTTTATCAAAGCCTACATAGAATATCAAGGAGCTAGGGGCAAAGGTTTTCTTTTCCCAATAGCTTTCAGAGTACTGTCGATAATTTTGAGGGAGTAAAGTCTCAGAATGATGGTAGTCTGCTCCAGACAATACTATAGGATAAAGATGTTTCTGACCACCTGTCATAATTCCTTCCACACGTCCATTGTCATCTACTAAAATTTCATCGATAGGGCTATTTGTTTTTATGACTACACCTAACTCTTCAGCAAGTTTCTTCATCGCGATGATCACCTCATACATTCCACCTTTAGGATGCCATGTTCCTAAGCCAAAATCTGCATAGTTCATGAAGTTATAAAAGCTTGGAGTTTTTTGAGGAGTTGCTCCTAAAAACAGCACTGGAAACTCAAGAATACTTATCAATTTAGGGTTGGTAAATTTTCTCCTAACATCTTTAGAGACGTTACCTATAAAAGCACCTACCTTTTTTGCTGTCTGAGGTGTAATCAATTCTAAAGGAGATTCACCAGGTCGGTATACGAGGTTTTTGATGGCAATCTCATAGTTTTCCTCAGCTTTGGACATGAATTGCTGTAAAGGTTTGGAACTTCCTTTTTCTACCTTTTCAAAAGTAGCTTTGATATCTTCGAGGTTATCTGGAATTTCAATTTTTTCATCCTCAAAAACTACCGAATAAGCAGGGCTTAGTTTATCCAATTGATAATAGTCAGAAGGTTTTTTATTAAAGTCTTCAAAAAAACGTTCAAAGATATCAGGCATCCAGTACCAAGAGGGGCCTATATCAAAGGTAAAACCATCTTTTACAAGTCTTCTTGCTCTTCCACCTACGGTGTCATTTTTTTCATAAATACTCACTTCATGCCCTGACTGTGCTAAATAGCAGGCAGCAGCTAATGAAGAAAATCCAGATCCTATTACGGCTACTTTACTCATGCTTCAACTAATTCAGGTATTTTTTCTATTACTTCTGAGATCCCTCTAAAAACAGTTTGATTTTTTGAAAGATCTTTAGGTTTAATTTTCTGTGCAAGATGTCCTAAGATCCATAATTCTATATCATCATTTTCAGCAACCTTACGGTTAAACTTTCTTAAAAATGAAGGAAGTTCCTTTTCTGTAGGTTTTACGGTGATATAGGTAATGTAGGTTGGTGTAACGCCTTGGTTCTTAAAGAACGGAAGGGCTTCTAGAACCATGCTTGCTCCTAAGTAAACGGTTTTATAGCCCTTGCTTAGTAATTCATAATTTAAAAATAAAAGTCCAAGATCATGCATCTCATTTTCAGGGAGAAATAAAACGTAAATCTTGTCGGTATGAGTCACTTCTTGATACTGCACCTTTTCCAGATTTACTAAAACTTTTTGTTTGATCAAATGACTGATAAAATGTTCGTGTGCTATGTTTATGGTTTTTGATTGCCATAAGTAACCTAATTCCTCTAAAAACGGAATAAATAGATCATAAAAAACACCTGAAAAACCAACTTCTTTTAAGACAGAGTCATAAACGCGTTGAAACATAAACTGATCAAAGTTAATCATGGCAAGTTTCAATTCTTGAACAGCGTGATCGTTTTTATTATTTCTGATGGCAAGATTGCGTACCTGTGTTTCTATTTCATCGGTAGTTAAACTGGCGATGGTTGATATTTTTATGCCCGCATTTTTTAAATAGCTGACATTTAATATTTTACATAAAGAAGAAAGGTCGTAAGATCTGATGTTCGTATCTGTTCTATCTGGTTCCAAAAGGTCGTACCTTTTTTCCCAAATTCTGATAGTATGAGATTTGATACCACTAAGGTTCTCAAGATCTTTGATACTAAACTTACTTTTTATCAAAATATATTTGTTTACTTATTACGCTGTAAAGTTAAACAAATTATTCAGAAAGGTTTGAGTTTGATATTTTATTAACTTAAAGAAGATGGATTGGTCTGGAATAAAAAAAATCAGACCTAAAGTCTGATTTAAAAAGTACCTGGAATGGGACTTGAACCCACACGTACAAAGTACACACGGCCCTCAACCGTGCCTGTCTACCAATTTCAGCACCCAGGTAAATAAAAAAGTCCTTAAAAATAAGGACTTTTTTTGAATAAAAAGTGATCTGGCTGGGGCTCGAACCCAGGACCCTCTCCTTAAAAGGGAGATGCTCTGCCAACTGAGCTACCAGATCTTTTTGCGTTAGCGGCTGCAAATATAGTGCTTAAGATTAGGAGCAACCTAATTTAAATTAGATTAATTTTATAAAATAATATTTACTACAAAAAAGAGAATAAAAATGGCGTTTAAAATTGTTTTATTAGGTTATATGGGTTCTGGCAAAACCACTGTGGGAAAGGAACTTGCAAGAATACTATCTGTTCCATTTGTAGATTTAGATACTGAAATTGAAAAGTCAGAAAATAAAAGTGTTTCTCAAATTTTTGATGAGCGTGGTGCTATTTATTTTAGAAAAAAAGAAAAATTAGTTCTGGAAGAGGTGTTGAGCTCTGAAAAAAATACGGTTTTATCTTTAGGAGGTGGAACCCCCTGTTACTTTGAATCTATGAATTATCTCAACAATATGGACGAAGTTTATACTATTTATTTAGATGTTTCTATCCCTGTCTTAGTGAAGCGTTTATTACCAGAAAAATCCCAACGTCCTATCTTAAACGAGATCGCTTCAGAGCAAGAATTATTGGAATTTATTGGGAAGCATCTTTTTGAAAGACGGCCTTATTATCATCAAGCAAAACAAATTTTAAAGGTTGCTGATGAAACGGTAGAGGAGCAAGCTAGAAAGATAGTGGCACTCTTATTTTAAAGCCACACGATAAGGCTTCTGATCTAATTGCACCTCAATGTGCTCTTCCATGGTAGTAGACAAGGAAATCCCTTTAAAATCAGCTTTAACTGGATATTTTTTATGATTTCTATTGACTAATACAGCGGTTTTTAATCGGTCTAAGGGAACGTCTAAAAAGTGCTTTACGGCATAAATCAATGTGGTACCGCTATTCAATACATCATCACAAAGGATCACACCACAGTTTTTGTACTCCTCTGGTTTGAGATTTGTTATTACAGGCTCTAATGGGTTTGTTTTATTAATGGTGACCTTGCACAGTACTATTTCAGAAGAAATGATGTTGGATAGCGCCTTTTTCAACTCTTTAGCAAAGGTATATCCTCCATTTGCGATTCCAGCGAGTATGATACGATCATCTTTTAAGTAAACTTCAGCAATTTGATATGCTATTCTTCTTATTTTATGCTGTACCTGATTGTGATCTAGAATTTGATTTTCAGTCATTTTTTTTCATCTTTATAATAAGTTCTTTTCCCTGTCTAGCTTCTTCAGAAATTAGACATCTATCTAAATTTATGATGTCAAACTTTTTTTGAAACAGGTTCGTATATTCCTTTTTAGTTGCCGGATAAGGCGGTTCATTTGTTTTGGATTCAAAATCAAATAATACCCCTTCTATACATCCATTTTTCTTTAATAATTCATGGCATTTATTAATGTAGCTTTCGCGAAAGCGAGATTCTAATGCACAAAAGAACGTCTGTTCTAAAATAAGATCATAACTCCCCTCGTGTTTAAAAAAATCATTTTGAACAATAGCAATACCGTCAGTATTTTTTAACCTTTCTTTTAATTGCAATAGGGGCTGCAAGGCGATGTCCAGAACGGTGATGTTGCTAAAACCCTTTTCAATCAAATACTCTGCTTCATAAGCATTCCCTGCTCCGGGAATTAAAATATGCAATTCTTTATTTTCAATTTTATCCACGATACTTTTAAGAGGTTTAGAGGCGCGCCCTAAATCCCAACCTGTAATATGATCTACATATCTTTTTTGCCAGTAATTTTGATCGTGTTTCATTCTTCTTCTTCCTGATTAAGTATACCAGTTAAATCACGGCGATCTTTCTTTGTAGGTCTTCCTTCCCCTTTTATCCTGTAGTAATCTTGATTGAGTGCGATAAGTTTTTTTGCATCAAAATTCTCCTTAGGAGTTCGATCCATGCGGTATAGATCAACAATTTTATTCCCCACACGACCGCTTGGTAAATCAATAACCTCCACTTTATAATCGATCTGGTCCTTGCGCAATTCAATGAGGTCGCCAGGAAACACATCCCTGGAAGGTTTAACGATAGAATTATCTATACGTACACGACCTTTTTTTGCGGCCTCGGTCGCCTTGCTTCTAGTCTTGTAGTAGCGCACACTCCATAAAAATTTATCTACTCGCATAAGATCCTTTGTTATTAAACGTTATCACAACACCACAAAAATAGTGGAAAATACTATCTTTGACTGCTTTAAAAAATGATGATGAAAAAAATTAAATATTTATTCTCTTTTCTTATTACTGGAATTGTTCTGACTTCCTGTGGGAACGACGATGACAACCGAATTGTGATAAGAGACAGAGGTGAAGTCTACACGGAAGATCTTGTCAAATTACAAGATTATCTAAATACTCACTTTTATAACTATGAAGAGTTTGCTGCAAATCCTGCCGGGGCTGATTTTGAAATAGCATTTGATACCATTGCAGATGTAAATGCTAGTAAAACACCACTCGCAAGCCAAGTGGTTTCTAAAGTATTGAATAGAGATGGAATAGATTATACCTATTATACTTTAAATGTACGTCAAGGTGGTGGGGTTGCACGGCCTACTTTTGCTGATAGCACTCTTGTTTCTTACGAAGGAAGATTACTCGACAACACTGTTTTTGATAGTTCAACCAATTCACTTTGGTTTGATTTACCTAATGTTGTCGACGGTTTTATGGCTGGAATTACAGAGCTTAATGAAGCTGCCAGTATCACATCTAACGGTGATGGAACTCTTGCTTATACAGATTCTGGGATAGGAGCTGTTTTTATGCCTTCGGGATTAGCTTATTTCAATCGTATTCAAAATACTATACCACAGTACTCACCATTAATTTTTACCTATCAATTGAGAAAAGTAAAAACTACAGATCACGATAATGATGGTATCCTCTCAAAGTTTGAAGATTTAGACGGTGATCAAGACGTAAGGTCTCCAGAAGATAGAGATAATACAGATAATGATATTGTCAATGGGGGTTATAACTACATTGATGCTGACGACGATGGTGACGGCGTACCTACATTATTTGAAAACCCAGACCCTAATGGAGATGGTGACCCTAGCGATGCAGAAGATCTCGATGGCGATGGTATTCCTGGATATCTAGACGCTAATGAAGTGAATATAGACCTTGATAATGATGGTATTCAAAACCGATTTGAACAACCAGACCCTAACAATAACGGTAGCCCTGGAGATGCTCGTGATACGGATAACGACGGTATACCAGATTATCTAGATGACGATGACGACGGTGATGGTATTCCTACTTCACAAGAAAATGCGGACCCTAATAATAACGGTAATCCTGTAGATGCCCTCGATACTGATGGCGATGGTATACCAGATTACCTAGATGCCGACTCATAAAGCTGCAACAGAAATTTATAAAAATGGAGTTTTCATACTATGAGAGCTCCATTTTTTTTTTGCGCCCTCAATTTGTGTTTTTTGCAAAATAAATTTCTGATTTAACACAAAATAAAAATGTATTGATCTTATAAGTTGGAGTAATTAAATCTATTAGTTATGAAAGCGATGATCATTAGAGTATTGTTGATAAGCTCTTTAGTTTCTGTAAGAGCACAAAACCACAACTAATATCAGACCTATTTAGATTTCGTAAATGCGGACTCTTAACAGCAAGAGCCTTCTTATTTAAAATTAGGAGTAGGTTATTGTTGCCCAAAGGAAACTTATCCCACTTTACAGGCAACTTCCCGTTTATTTGAACTGGCTTTAGTGATTCCAGACACCAAGAGGTATAAAGCCTTTGAATTGTTTATACAGCTCGCAGTGTCCGAACACTATTTTTTTCATTTTAAAAGATGGTGTGGATCAATTTGATGTAGAAGATACTTCTGGAGTAAAGGCTTATCTCCAACTCCATAAGTATGTTTATAAAAAATCAAAAGGGAGATTATGTTTGGGAATTTCTTTGGAACTGCTTCCTTTTTTTAGATCCATTAGAAAACCACCGAGCAGAGGTCTTAGATGATGACAGTAGCCATTCTGTTCTAGTAGCTCCAGGATTGTCTTACCACAATACATTAAATAACAGCTCTATGTTGCAACTATCTCTAGAGGTCCAGTATACTCTGTTTAAAATGCAATAAAGGCCATTAGGAGGCATTTAAGCTCCTTGAACGTACGTCCTAAAATAGGATACCGATTTTAAAATAAGCACAAAAAAAAAGTCCTCGTTTTTAAATGAGGACTTTGTAATAAAATAGTACTGTACTATTTTCTTTTGATTACTTTTTCAGCTTTTAGTGTGATGTTTTCTGCATTCAGACCGTATTTCTCAAGTAATTGTGCAGGTGTTCCACTTTCTCCAAAGGTGTCATTAGTCGCCACAAATTCTTGTGGTGTAGGACTGTTAAGAGATAAAGTTCTGGCAACGCTTTCACCTAATCCACCTAAGAAGTTATGTTCTTCAGCAGTTACAACGCAACCTGTCTTTTTAGCAGATTTGATAATCGCCTCTTCATCTAGAGGCTTGATGGTGTGAATATTAATCACTTCTGCACTGATTCCTTTTTCATTTAGAGCTTTAGCAGCTTCTAGTGCTTCCCAAACCAAGTGTCCAGTAGCAATAATAGTAACATCAGTTCCTTCTTGAAGTACTACTGCTTTTCCTATCTTAAACTCGCCATTCTCTGGGGTAAAGTTAGCTACTTTAGGACGTCCAAATCTTAAGTAAACAGGGCCGTGATGTTCAGCAATAGCAAGTGTTGCTGCTTTGGTTTGATTGTAATCACAGGTGTTAATTACTGTCATTCCTGGAAGCATTTTCATCAATCCAATATCTTCAAGGATTTGATGAGTTGCACCGTCTTCTCCAAGTGTTAACCCAGAGTGAGAAGCACAAATTTTTACATTTTTATCAGAATAAGCAATACTCTGTCTGATTTGATCGTAAACACGACCTGTAGAGAAGTTAGCAAATGTTCCTGTAAATGGAATTTTACCACCTATAGTCATACCTGCAGCCATTCCCATCATATTAGCTTCTGCTATTCCTACTTGAAAGAAACGTTCTGGGTGATTGTTTGCAAAAGCGTTCATTTTGAGTGATCCGGTAAGATCTGCACAAAGCGCTACTACATTTTTATTTTTTTGTCCTAGTTCTGTAAGTCCATCACCGAATCCGGATCTGGTGTCTTTACTTCCTGTATTTTCGTAAATTTTCATATCTAAAATCTGCTGGGCAGATGCTCTTTAAGTTAATAGTCGCCTAAGGTTTCTGGATTTTGTTTCAATGCTTCAGCCAGTTGCTCGTCATTAGGAGCAATACCATGCCATGCATGAGATCCCATCATAAAGTCTACTCCATTACCCATTTCTGTGTGTAAAAGAATACAAATAGGTAGTCCTTTGCCCGTAAAGGAAAGCGCTTCTTTTAAGCCTGCGAGAACAGCGTCTACATCATTCCCTTTTGAAACAGTAATGACCTTCCATCCGAAAGCTTCAAACTTATTTCTTAAATCTCCTAGAGCGAGAACCTGTTCGGTACTTCCGTCTATTTGCTGACCGTTTACATCAATAGTAGAAATCAAATTATCTACTTTGTTTGCGGCCGCATACATTGCTGCTTCCCAGATTTGACCTTCTTGAAGCTCTCCGTCACCATGTAAAGTGAAGACTGTTTTACCATCTCCATTTAATTTCTTTACAGCAGCTGCTCCTATAGCAACACTCATTCCTTGGCCCAAAGAACCACTTGCGATACGCACACCTGGTAGTCCATCGTGGGTAGTAGGATGGCCTTGTAACCTGGAGTTTAATTTTCTGAATGTGCTTAATTCTTCTACTGGAAAATAACCAGATCGAGCTAAAACGCTGTAGAAAACAGGGGAAATATGACCGTTAGAAAGAAAAAATAAATCTTCATTTTTTCCATCCATGTCAAAGCTAGGATTGTGGTCCATCACCTCGTTATACAAGGTTACTAGAAATTCTGCACAACCTAGCGATCCACCTGGGTGTCCACTACTTACTGCGTGTACTTGTCTAACGATATCGCGACGTACTTGCGTTACTAAATCTTTTAAGTGCTGTGTATCAGCCATTTTGGAGTTTTTAAATGATCCACCAAAAGTAGGCTTAATGAGGCTTAAGAAGAATTTTTCTTAAAGCCAGTTATTAACGATATCATGTGTTTTGTGAACAAATGCAGGCTGTTTCCAAAGTAAAAACTAAAGTAAGCTTGTTTTAAGGGCTGTTGGGTATCTCGCTTTCGCGAAAGCGGAACCTTTCAAAATTTGATCCCTATTATTTTTACTATTCAATCATTACCTATTTGTTCCCCTGTTCTTGACAACAAATTCAATTTCATATAAGTATCTTTGCCCCTCATGAAATTTGATTTACTACAAAGCGATTCACAGAGTCAAGCGAGAGCTGGAGTGATACACACAGACCACGGGAAAATAGAAACTCCTATTTTTATGCCAGTAGGTACCATAGGTACTGTAAAAGGAGTACACCAGCGGGAGTTGGAAGAAGAGGTGAATCCAGATATTATACTGGGAAACACCTACCATTTATACCTGCGACCAGGTACCGATATTTTAGAAAAAGCCGGAGGCCTTCATAAATTCATGAATTGGGATCGACCTATCTTAACTGATTCTGGTGGCTATCAAGTCTATTCTTTAAGCTCTAATCGCAAGATTAAGGAAGAAGGGGTGAAGTTTAAGTCTCATATAGATGGGTCTTACCACACCTTTACTCCAGAGCGTGCCATGGATATACAGCGCAGTATAGGTGGTGATATCATCATGGCTTTTGATGAATGCACTCCTTATCCATGTGATTACAATTATGCAAGACGTAGCATGCACATGACTCACAGGTGGTTAAAAAGATGCATCACTCATTTTGACAATTCGCCAGATTTATACGCACACAAACAAACACTTTTTCCTATAGTACAAGGGAGTACTTATGTGGATTTAAGACAACAAAGCGCCGAGGCTATAGCTGCGACAAATCAGTTTGGTAATGCCATAGGCGGACTTTCTGTTGGGGAGCCAGCTGAAGAGATGTATGCCATGACTGAAGTAGTAACCGCTATTCTTCCCAAAGAAAAACCTCGTTACTTAATGGGCGTGGGAACTCCTATTAACTTATTAGAAAATGTAGCCCTAGGTATAGATATGTTTGATTGTGTTATGCCTACACGTAACGGTCGTAACGGTATGATCTTTACCGCTCATGGTACCATGAACATGAAAAACAAAAAATGGGCTGAGGATTTCACCCCATTAGATGCTGCAGATTATGCTTGGGTAGATACGGCTTATACCAAAGCTTATGTACGTCATTTATTTACCGTAAATGAAATGTTGGGAAGACAAATTTGTACCATACACAATCTTTCTTTCTATTTGTGGTTAATGAGAGAAGCACGCAAACATATCATTGCGGGTGATTTTAGAACATGGAAAGATAAAATGGTCAAGCAATTGGATAACAGACTCTAGTGCTAAGTATATTAGATAAATACATATTAAAAAGATACCTAGGCGCGTTTGCGCTTTTGTTGGTTTTGTTCTTACCTATAATGGTAACAGTACATATTGCCGAAAAAATAGGTAAAATAATAAGTAATGATGCTCCTTTTGGTGAAGTAATCATATACTTGCTAGACTTTACTATTTACTTTTCTAACTTCTTGTTTCCTCTCTTTTTGTTTATCTCTACTATGTTTTTCACGTCAAAACTGGCGATGAATACGGAGGTAATTGCCTTCTTAAGTTCTGGGGTTTCCTTTAACAGATTTTTACGTCCTTATATTATAGGAGCTACTATAGTATGTGTCATTGCACTGATCCTTAGTGCGGTGTTTGTACCTAATGCTTCTTCGGGTTTTAATGAATTTCAAAACAAGTACTTCAACCGTGGTGGTGATAAAAAGACCACTAATGTTTTTAGACAAATCAACGATAGCGACTACATATATGTAAGCAATTACCAGCCGTCTTCCCAAATAGGTTTTGATTTTACCTTAGAACATTTTGAAGGAAATGAGTTGAAATATAAGATCTATGCCAATCGCATCAAATATGAAGATTCGACTTATGTATTAAGTGGTTACAAAAAAAGAACGATTCTTGAGGACGGAGAAAAAATAGAACGAGAACAGAGAAAGGACACTTTATTTTCCTTTGATATCGATGAGCTTACACCCTCAGACTATATTGCAGAAACCCTTCAATTCTCTGAATTAAACGACTTTATCGAGTTAGAAGAAAAACGCGGTAATGCAGACATGAATATCTATTATGTGGAAAAGTACAAGCGTACTTCCATCCCTGTGAGCGCTTTTATTTTTACGCTTATTGCTGTAGCGGTTTCCTCTGTTAAAAAACGTGGAGGTATGGGGTTGAATCTCGCTATTGGAATCGTTATCGCAATGACTTATGTGTTTTTAGATAAAGTCTTTGGTACCATTGCTGAGAAAAGCACTTTTAATCCATGGATAGCCGTGTGGTTCCCTAATATATTCTTTGCTGTAGTGGCCTTTTTCCTGATTAGAAATGCGAGACGATAAACTCCTTAATTACCTGCACTTACATTTTATAGTATTCATCTGGGGTTTTACCGCAGTACTGGGTGCGCTGATCAGTATAGACTCTATTCCGCTGGTTTGGTGGCGCATGAGTATGGCTGTTGTACTTATCTTTATCTATATGAAATGGAAGAATATTCCTTTTCAATTGGTTGGTAAAGGTTCGCTTTCGCGAAAGCGGATCATAGGATTTCTAATCGCAGGAATAGTCATTGCCTTGCATTGGGTCACTTTCTTTGGAGCAATTAAAGCTTCAAATGTTTCTGTAACTCTTGCGATGATAAGTATGGGAGCTTTTTTTACCGCTATACTAGAACCCTTGTTTACTTCCAAAAAATTTGTGTGGTACGAACTTATTTTTGGAGTGGTGATCATTGGTGCACTGTACTATATCTTTCAGATTGAGACAGAATATGTGACTGGAATGATCTTAGGATTGATTAGTGCTTTATTGAGTGCTGTTTTCTCCATTCTGAATGTAAAATGGGCAAAAGAGCATCCGCCATCATTGATTTCTTTTTATGAGTTGTTAAGTGGCGTGATCTTGCTGTCCTTGTTTTTTGTATTTCTTCCTGTGGATTTTGTACGGCCATCAGAGCTCACTCAAATGGATTGGTTGTGGTTAGGTATTCTCGCCTCTTTTTGCACAGCTTATGCCTTTATAGCTAGTGTAAAAGTGATGAAGTTTTTAAGTGCTTATACGGTTATGTTAACCATAAATCTAGAACCAGTATACGGTATTTTTCTTGCGTTTTTAATTCTAGGCGATTCTGAAGAAATGACTCCTGAGTTTTATATAGGAGCGGTAGTGATTCTAGTCGTTATTATCAGTAATGGTATTATAAAGACACGTCTGGCAAAGAAGTAGCTTTTTAGTCGCAGTGAACAGTCTCCATCTACATCTCATTGGGCAGTCCCAGTCTCAGTATCAGTTCCAGTTTTAAATCGGCCTGTTGGATCAATGTGATCTAAAGTCTATTCTAATCTAGTCATGCCGCATTAAAAGGAGTGGCTCACAATTATTTCACAAGCTAACTTATAGGGTTTCTTTAATGTGGAGATGTTTGAATTCCTCCGCACTTTTGTCGGAGTAGGGCTCAACAGACTTGGAATCTGATTCCAATTGAAATTCAGCTACAGTTTCAAATTCAAATGTGTTTTTACTTCAACTCATATCACTATATTTGTTGATCCAAAAAACGAATTCCCTCATATGGAATATTTAGAATTTGAATTACCGATTAAAGAGCTGGAAGAAAAATACCAGCAAACGATTACCTTAGGAGAAGAGAGTGATGTTGATGTAAGTGCTACGATCAAGCAAATAGAGAAAAAACTTAAGGAAACCCGTAAAGATATATATGCTAATTTAACGGCATGGCAACGTGTGCAGATGTCTCGTCATCCTAGTCGTCCTTATACCTTGGACTATATCAAGGCAATTTGTGGTGATACTTGGTTAGAATTACACGGTGATCGCAATGTCAAAGACGACAAGGCGATGATAGGTGGGCTAGGCAAGATAGGTGACCAGAGCTTTATGTTTATAGGGCAGCAAAAAGGTTTTAACACTAAAACACGTCAGTACCGCAACTTTGGTATGGCAAATCCTGAAGGTTACCGCAAAGCACTTCGTTTAATGAAAAGTGCAGAGAAATTTGGTGTACCAGTGGTGGCTTTAATTGACACCCCAGGCGCCTATCCAGGCCTCGAAGCAGAAGAACGTGGTCAAGGAGAAGCTATAGCAAGAAATATTCTTGAAATGACACGTCTTAAAGTGCCTATTATTGTTATGATTATTGGTGAAGGAGCTAGTGGTGGAGCATTAGGTATAGGAGTAGGAGACAAAGTTGTCATGTTAGAAAATACCTGGTACTCTGTTATATCTCCTGAATCTTGTTCTTCTATTTTATGGAGAAGCTGGGAATACAAAGAAAGAGCTGCAGATGCACTTAAACTAACTTCTACAGATATGAAGAAGCTAAAACTAGTAGACGAAATTCTCAAAGAACCAGAAGGCGGTGCGCATAAAGATAGAGAGACTACTTTTAAATCGGTCTCTGAATGTATACTCAGGTATTATGCAGAATTAAAAGACTTATCACCTAAAGATCTCGTAGAGCAGCGCATGGATAAATATGCTAATATGGGAGTTTATAAGGGGTAGAGTAATATTTATATTTCAGTAATCTATTGAAAAAAAGCTACAAAGTTTATGGTATAACTTTGTAGCTTTTCAATTGGTTATTTTTTGATTTCTAAGGTCCAAACGACTTATCAACCTAAAATACGACAAAGAAGAATACCATCTTTTTTTGTGAGTACTGATGGTTCCTAGCTTTTATAAAAAACCAATGCTTGTTAACATGTTATGAACTGTATTTTTGGTGTAATTGTTGATTAAGTTATCATAACCCAACACGAGTAAAACCTATTTAAAACCCTACTTTTGAATCCTATGGAAAAAGTACAGCAACGCCCTAATATCACTTCAGGAAACACTTCTGTTGTCACACTTGAAAAAGGTAAAATACCGCCTCAAGCAATTGATTTAGAGAAAGTTGTCATAGGAGCTTTGATGATTGATGGTAAAGGAGTAGATGAGGTGATCGACTTACTTACTCCAGACGTTTTCTATCAGAAAAACCACCAATTCATTTTTGAAGCCATAGATATTCTCTTTAAAGAAGGGAAGCCAGTTGACTTATTAACCGTTAGCGCTCAGTTGCGTAAAATGGAAAAAATAGAAGCCGCTGGTGGAGATCATTACCTCGTTCAATTGTCGCAGTTAGTAAGTTCTACAGCACATATTGAATTTCATGCGAGGATCATTCTTCAAAAATTCATACAACGCAGCCTGATCAAAATTTCTACGGAGATCATCAATGAATCTTACGAAGAATCTACTGACGTTTTTGATTTACTAGACAAGGCAGAATCTAAACTTTATGAAGTTACCCAAGGGAACATCAGAAAAAGTACAGAAACTGCTATGGATTTGGTGCGTCAGGCAAAGGAGCGTATTGAAGAAATAGCAAACCGCGATGGACTCTCAGGGATTCCATCTGGTTTTACAGATTTAGACCGTTTAACAAGTGGCTGGCAGCCTTCAGATTTAATTATTATTGCTGCACGTCCAGGTATGGGTAAAACCGCCTTTACCTTGAGTATGGCTCGTAACATTGCCGTAGGAAATAATATTCCCGTAGCCTTCTTCTCTCTAGAGATGAGCTCGGTACAATTGATTACTCGTTTGATTTCTTCAGAAACAGGCTTGAGTTCTGAAAAACTACGTACGGGTAAACTAGAGCCACATGAATGGGAACAACTCAACGTTAAGGTAAAAGACTTAGAACAAGCTCCTATTTTCATTGATGATACCCCATCACTTTCTATTTTTGACTTACGTGCAAAATGTAGAAGACTTGCCTCTCAATACGGTATCAAGTTGATCATGATTGATTACTTGCAATTAATGACTGCCCAAACCGGTAACAAAGGAGGGAATCGCGAACAAGAAATATCTACGATCTCTCGTAACTTAAAAGCACTTGCCAAAGAATTGAGCGTACCTGTAATTGCTCTTTCACAGCTGTCTCGTGCGGTTGAATCTCGTGGGGGGTCAAAGCGTCCATTACTTTCTGACTTAAGAGAATCTGGAGCGATTGAGCAGGATGCAGATATTGTATCCTTTATCTACAGACCAGAGTATTACGGTCTGGATGAATGGGATGATGACGACCGCAGCCCTACTGCAGGTCAAGGAGAGTTTATCGTAGCAAAACACCGTAATGGTGCTACTGACTCCATACGTTTGAAGTTCTTAGGACAGTTCGGTAAGTTTGATAACCTCGATCAGTTTTTTACTACTCCAGAAGAATTTGGTTCAAAAATGAATGCCGCAAACGACGACACCTTAAAGCCAGATCCTTTTGACAGTCCTAAAGCGGGGAGTCCTGGCGATGCCTTTGGAATTCCTAATGACGATATGCCGTTCTAGTGGAATAACTCGTTTGAATTAGTACAGTCTGTTCCACATTCAATTATTATATTAGTAGGCAGCTTGTGGGATGGTGGTATTTTTGAAATTCCGCTTTCGCGAAAGCGGTATAATTACACACTTGAAGAATGCTAAAAAGAACTCTCTTACTCTTATTATTTTGTGCCAGTGGACTCTTTGCACAGTCTCAATATTTATTCATACCCATGGATGCAGAGACTCAAGCAGACCATTTAAAAGCTTACGGGATCTCTTATTGGGTGCTTTCTAAAGGGACCAAAGTGAAGTGGTTGCTCAACTATCGAGGCGGCTCCTTTTTAGTGCCCAACGTAGAAGAAATCAAAAAAGAATTGATCGTAAGAGGCGTGAGCTTTGAAGAAAAGACAGAAGCTGAGGTAAGTTCTATCTTAGAATTAATAGCCAGCCCGTCTCAAAACATGCAAGAAGTCTTGCTAGAAAAAGCTCCTAAAATAGCGGTGTATTCTCCTACAGGTACCTCGCCTTGGGACGATGCGGTAACTATGGTGCTCACCTATGCAGAGATTCCATACACCAAGATTTACGACGAGGAAGTACTTTCTGACCAACTTATATTATACGACTGGTTGCACTTGCATCACGAAGATTTTACGGGGCAGTACGGTAAATTTTATCGCAGTTTTAGAGCAGCGCATTGGTATGTAGAAGAAAAGAAGCAAGCCGAAGAATTGGCGCAAAAGCTAGGCTACGATAAGGTAAGTGAAGAAAAACGTGATGTGGCACTTAAAATTAGAGACTATGTAGTCGGTGGAGGTTTTATGTTTGCGATGTGCAGCGCGACAGACAGTTTTGATATAGCGCTTAGTGCAGAAGGAGTTGATATTGCAGAACCTATGTTTGACGGTGATGCGAGTGATCCTGGGTATCAAAATAAAATAGATTACTCTAAAACCTTTGCTTTTACAGATTATACTTTGGAGCGTTCTCCTATGGTGTACGAATTCAGCTCTATTGATATGACTACCAAGCGTACGATCGATCGAGAACTGGATTATTTCTCTTTAATGGATTTCAGTGCTAAATGGGATCCTATTCCTACCATGCTCAATCAAAACCATACCAGTCTTGTCAAAGGATTTATGGGGCAGACCACTAGTTTTAATAGGAAAGAAGTAAAGAAAAATGTTTTGGTGCTAGGGGAGAACAGAATCAACAAAGAAGCCAAATACATACACGGCATACGCGGTAAAGGATTTTTCACTTTCTACGGCGGCCATGATCCAGAAGACTACCAGCATCGAGTAGGAGATCCACCTACAGAGTTGAGCTTGCATCCCAACAGTCCAGGTTATCGCTTGATTTTAAATAACGTACTCTTTCCAGCAGCTAGAAAAAAGAAGCAGAAGACTTGATAAGGCATTTGTTTTGCTATAATGATTACTATCCTGGCGGTATGCTCCTAAATAATAGACATGGAAGTGTGGATTCTGAAGTCTACAGGTACGGTTTTAACGGTAAGGAAAGAGACGATGAAGAGAAAAAACATGAGAATGGGTAAAAAAAACAACTTCATTTACCCTTTACTTCTAATTCTCTTAGTTTGTTCAGGTTGTAATGATGAAACGACAAAAAGATGAAGTTTCTACCCAATATAAAAAGAAATAAATTCATATTAATCGGTATGTTGATATGGGTATCTACTAAATTTGTTGATTATCAATTTCTAAAGCTAAAAATAATAATATTTGTTGCTGGGTTAATATTTACGTCTTACGGTATTTATTTACATTTTAAACAAAGACCTTGATTTTTTCAAAACAAATACTCCTATTCTAGAAATGCGTTGTTAATGTTATAGCACCAGCTGGCGCGAGCGTCTCGCTCGTGATCCATAACAAACTGTAGTTTAATAAATTAATAATTAAACATAAACAAAGTCCTTGCTTTAAAGTTTAGAGAGTTATTGTGTTGTCCATAGTTTAATATCTATTTATTGTACTTTTAATTTTATGAGTAGGAAATATAAATTCAAAAATGAGGAAGGAGCGTACTTTATAAGCTTTGCGATAGTGAATTGGATTGATGTGTTAACTAGAGATATTTATTTTTCTTGTATTGTTGAGTCATTGGATTTTTGCAGAAAAAATAAAGGAATGGAGATTTATGGATATTGTATTATGCCTAGTCATATACATTTAATTTTCCGTTCTTCAAATAACGACCCTTCTGGATTGATAAGAGATTTTAAAGGCTTTACTTCAAAGAAAATGATTAATTTGATTAGAGATAATACACAAGAAAGTAGGAAAGAATGGTTATTATGGATGTTGGAGAGAGCTGGTAAAAAGAATAGTAACCTAACTAAATATCAATTCTGGCAGCAAAATAATCATCCTATTGAGATATGGACTTTAAAAGTATTTGAGCAAAAATTAAACTATGTTCATCAAAATCCTGTTCAGACTGGTTTTGTAACAGATCCTATAGATTATAAATACAGCAGTGCAAGAAATTACGGTAATGATGATCAAACTGTTCTAGAAATAGACTTGAATTGAGTGAGGTCACGAGCGAGACGCTCGCGCCAGCAATGGGCAAAACCTATTCAGAGATTTTCACTGAGCTACGAGACTATGATAGGCTACTTAATGCCAAGATATATGCTATACATGAAGGCGGAAAAAAGAAAGATGATAAAGCAGTTCCACAAAACGGAGGTTAATTATGAACAAAAATAAATTTATTGGTTTTATTCTATTGATGTTACTAATCTCGTGTAATCCTTTTGACCCAGGTGAGATTGTTTTGACCAGAACCTATATTAGCAATGAAGCTTGGGACGAATATAACAACCAAATCAAGGTTGAAAAAATGCAGATACGTGATTCAGTCCAGATAATAAGAACTGATTTGAATAGCATAAGTAAAAATTTCACACTGTTGCAAGTGGAAAGTGCCTATATTTATGAGTATAGCGGTTTTAGAGATAAGAGACCAAACCCTAAAGGCAAGGTTTATTTTAATAAGGACAACGGCTGGAAATGGGTCAAAGTAGCAAGTAATTATAAGGATAACGAAAGGTATACTACCATCGGTAATTTGCAAAAAGATCAATGGTATCGATTTTCAAATCTTCGTGGTAAAGGCGGTTTTTTTATTTATGCCTATGTCGATCAAAAAGGCGACTTGCATCAGTACTACCAAGATTTAAGAAATGGTCCATAATGGATTGTCATTCTTCGTTATAAAGAAGCATTTGCAATTGGAATAATTATAAAGAAGTCTTTACAACAACGTAGAGGCTTTTTTTATGGAATGATATCCCCCAGCTGGCGCGAGCGTCTCGCTAGTGAACTACGCAATAAGACCCCAGCGAAAAAGCAGAAGACTTGATCTTAGGTTTTCTTTCAGTCGTAAGAGCTTCCATTACTGTTGCAATTATCCACAACCGCTAGCCTTTGTTTGCAAGTAGCAGTGTAAGGAGCTTTGTTAACCTAAGCGCATTTTGTCCTAATGGGGCGCGCATGTCTACTTTTACCAAAGCTATATCACAGCCGCCTTATTCCTTAATAATCTTAAAGGTCTTTGAAGCGGTATCTGTAGCTATATGTAAGAAATATATACCAGATGAATAATCACTGTAATCTAATTCTAAAGCAGCTTCTATAGATACGTAGTTGTATAATTGCTGTCCTTGTACATTGTAGATAGTAGCTTCAAACTTTTCTAATGAAGTATTGACAAATAGCCGGTCTCGCACTGGGTTAGGAAATATAGCAACCAATTGATCTAATGGATTAGATGCGCTACTTGCGGTAGCAGTATCCATCACGACGATTTTAAGATCGTCAAAATAGAACCCATCGCCAGTGACACTTTGATCGGTAACCAACTGAAATCGCACTAAAATTTGTTGTCCTAGGTAATCACTAAGGCTGATGCTTTCTTCTACCCAAGAGGATTGTATACCGTCGTATAAGGGCTGTCCGTTTGCGGGTTGGCTAGCAACTCCTGTGTTGGTGTAATTACCGCATTGTGGAGTCCAAGAAGCGCCATTGTTGGTAGAAATTTCTACTTGCACATAGTCGTAATTATTTTCAATATCCCATTTGGCTTGGAACATCAGATTTGCTTCTAATAAAGAGGTAGAAGTAAGGTCAACACTACTTGCATTGTTTAATATAATGGACTTATTCTGATTATTGTTATAAGTTCCAACTGGAGAATCTGTAAAGGATTGAGAAGGAGAAAAGAATTCGGTGGTAGAAATACCCCAACCGTTTAGTTGCCAATTATTAGCATTTACAACCCTATCTTCAAAAACAGGAGTGAAGTCACCATATACTTTAGTAATCGTTTGTGTAGACGTGTATAGTCCATTAAAAAGCGCTAGTTCATAAGTAATAAGATCACCAGGACTGATCGTGTTGTCCAATGTCATAGAAATATTATCTGATACCGTTTGATTTAAATTGAGGTTATTAAAAGATCGGGCACTTCCCACACTTGCGATGTTTGCACTAACAGGGTTGATAGTCACATTAAAACTTGTAAAATCTTGCAATCCTAAACGTGTAAGTGAAAAAGGAACTGTCACGTTAGTAGTTTCAAAAGAACTGGGTGCGTTATCTTCTAGCTTTCCATAGTTACCTGTCAATTGGGCTGCAGTAATGTTATGGAACATCATTTCTTTACAAATCCCATCTATTTGACTAGCTGCCGGCCAAAAAGAAGCGCCTATTTCTGGAGTCATGGCATATATCTTTTCTCTTGTTCCACCAGAGGCGGTGGTGAGCATGCCGTACATAAAATCATCACTATCTCCTGCAGCTGGATACAAGTCGGAGCTGATGATGTTGTTGTACCCGTTTTGCGACACCATTACTTGAGATATATTTTGAAATAACGTATCGTCTGTGGTAGGTTGATTATTTGCATAGCCAAAAGGATATAACAACAACTCACTAAAGCTATGGTTGTTCAGTGCCATTTTAAAGTTGTGATTCTCTATAAAATAACGAACGGCTCTTGTTTCTGGTTCGCTGAAAGGTCCAGCGCCGGCATAAGTATCGTTATTTTGATTTGTAGAAGTGCCAGCAGTATTCCACACTTGATTTCCTTGAGGTGTGATGTAACTGTAATTTCTGTTAGGATCAACTCCGTAGCCACCGCGTCGGTTCTTACGCCATAGACCACCTCCATTTGGGTTGGTTGTTTCATTATAAACATACCCATCTGGATTAAGCACCGGAATGAAATACAACTCTGTGTTATCTACTATAGCTTGAATTTCTGGATCAGTACTGTAGTTTTCTAGTACGTACCACATAAAAAAGATAAGCTGTTGCATAGAAGCTGGTTCACGGGCATGGTGAATAGCAGTATATAACATTTGAGGCTCGGCAATTTCTGTAGTAGTTGGGTTGTCAGATATTTTCACCCATTGCTGGTAACGGCCTTCACTGGTTACCAGATCATTTGGGTTGCTTGGATTTATGTTATCTGCTCTTGGAGTAATAATGTTTAAATTATTTGCTTGAGAATAGATAAACATGTCGTCCAATTCCTGTAGCATTTCAGTATAGGTAAGAAAACCACCCATACTACCTTGATTGTAATTTTGTGGTGTTGTATAGTTTATTTGACTGCTGTTATTGGTGCAGCCTGCGTTTTTTGAATCTAGTTCTGGGGCGACATATTTAGGACTTCTTGGATTATTTTGGTCTAAATAAAACTGTTTTACATCATTAATGATGATGTTGTAAGCAACACCTATAGAAGATAAGGTCCGTAATTCTTTTACTGAAAAGTCCGATTCAAAGGAAACATCTTTTTTATGATAACCGTGATCCATGGAGACACCAGCTTCTTGAATCTGTTGGAATTGCTCATATGAATTGTAATAGACCTCTGCACGGTGATACAATTCTTGTTGTGCAAAGGAGGCACTAGAAAGTAGAAGAAGTAACAGTGTTAAAAAAGATTTCATAAATAGGAGTCTAATTGATGATAAGATTGCTAAGATACTTTAATACACGAGGCTAGGCTATTTAACTCTATGGAAAACTAGTTTTTGACGTTTGTCAACAATGTTTAAAGGCCTACAGATCGCTTATTTTTTTTGCAGAACAAGTAGCTTGAAATACGATCAATAGAAGAAGTTGATGCGAGTTCAGGAGGCTGTTTTAGTTTCGCTTTCGCGAAAGCGAGATAAAAAAAGCATTAAAGAAATACCTCAAAGCTGACAAAAGTCATCGTTTGAAACACCTGTCTCCTCTTAGCTTTGTACTCTAATAATTAAATATTTAAGGTATGAGCTCTCTGTATGTAAGACTAGAAAAAGACTGGAAAGATCATTTTATGCTGCACACCGCGGCTGCTATTATCGTTTGTACCTGCCTAGGAGGAATAACAGTATTGTCTGTTTTTCAAAACGGTAGTGGTATTTTCCAGATGATTGAAATATTTGCTGTGGTGGTATGTTGCAACTTAGTGCTAGCCTCTATTTTAACGGTGCAAAAACCAGCGTTAGTATTAAAAGCGGTGATCACCAGTATCGTGGTTTGTACCATTATCGCAGGATTCAACTTTATATTTTAGACCTATGTGTTCACTTGTTTCTAAGTATAATGTTGCTGGACCTAGATATACCAGCTATCCTACGGTTCCCTATTGGGATCAGTATAGCTTTTCTATTTCTAGTTGGAAAGAATCCCTGCAAAGAAGCTTTAAAGAAAGCAATGCTTCTGAAGGAATAAGCCTTTACATACACCTTCCTTTTTGCGAGAGTATGTGTACTTTTTGCGGTTGTAATAAACGCATTACAAAAAATCATTCGGTAGAAATTCCTTATTTAGAATCTGTAATAAAGGAATTTCAATTGTACTTAGAATTATTTGATGAAAAGCCTCGGATCAAACAAATACATCTCGGTGGGGGAACACCTACCTTCTTTTCTGCTGAGAATTTAGAGTATTTATTGAATCAAATTTTTTTGATGGCAGTTAAAACTGAGGATGTAGAATATAGCTTTGAGGGACATCCTAATAATACAACTTTAGAACATCTTTCTACCTTAAGTAAATTGGGATTTAATCGGGTATGTTATGGTGTGCAGGATTACAATTTGTCGGTTCAAAAAGCCATTCATCGCGTACAAGCTTTTGAAAACGTACAGCGAGCGACAGAAGACGCTAGAACAGTAGGTTATGAGTCTATAGGGCATGATCTCATTTATGGGCTGCCATTTCAGACCATCGAGAATGTGGTACATACGATGGAGAAAACTATGGAACTCATGCCAGACCGCATTGCTTTTTACAGTTATGCGCATGTGCCTTGGATCAAAGGTAATGGACAGCGAGGTTTTAAGGATGCCGACCTTCCTACTGCAGCGATAAAACGCCAGCAATATGAAATAGGGAAGGAGTTGCTTGCTCAAGCCGGCTATATAGAAATAGGTATGGATCATTTTGCCTTAAAGACAGACGCTCTTTATAAGGCGCAAGAATCAGGAGAACTACACCGCAATTTTATGGGGTACAACTCTAGTAAAACCCAAGTGATGATAGGCCTAGGGGTTTCTTCTATTAGTGATTCATGGTACAGTTTTGCCCAAAATCTAAAGAACCTTGATGAATATCAAAGTCTTATAGAGGATCGAGAATTACCTGTTTATAGAGGTCATATGTTAACTGCGGAAGATTTAATCATACGCAAGCATATCTCTAATTTGATGTGCAAGTTGGAGACCTCCTGGAGTGATGAGTCTTTGTATTTTAAGGAGCTACCCAAGGTTCTAATGAGCCTTGTAGCGTTAGAAAAGGACAGTTTGGTAGAGATACATAGCAATAAACTGATGGTGACAGAAAAAGGAAGAGCTTATGTTAGAAATGTATGTCTGCCTTTTGATCTCAGGTTACAAAGAAAAAAACCAGAAACGCAGTTATTTTCTATGACGGTTTAAATGAGACTCCTTTCATCTATCGATATACAACGTATAAGTTAATTTGATGTTTTTAATACCTGAAAAGCTCCAGTTGACATTCTTAAAGGGCCATTATCCACATATACAAACATTCTCAATTGGTCTCCAGCATTAAAGTGTCCCACTCTAATGTAAGGATAAGTAGTTCTATCATTGGGGTTAGATGTATATAGAACGGCATGCCATAAAAACCAAGATCCATCAATATTAGACGTGTGAACACCTACTCCATATTGAACACCTGAAGAGCTTCTATCTGCCACACGCATAGTTCCTGTTATTTGATAGATACCATCACTTGGTATTGTTATAACACCTGTACTGGTATTATAAGCACCGGTAGGATCGTAATTCACACTTGGGTGCACATAGGTAGTGAAAGCGTTAGAAAATGTTCTGTTATCTCGTCCAGAAACATCTACAAAAAATGGGTCAAATGTACGTGAAGCCAGCTCTGTTAAAGCTCCTTCAACATTGCTAGAGCCAAAATTATTTGCAGTGTCGGTTATGTTTAGGGTACTAGAAGTTTGAATTTCATTTGTAGAACTGGTGTCACCATCTGATCCCACAATTTCATTTTCAGACCATAAAGATCCATTCCAGACCCAAATAGAGTTTGTAGCTAAATCAAATACCATCATTCCTATTTGTTCAACACCTGTTACCAGCGCATTATGATCTGCAATACGAGGCATAAGGAACCCACTATCTGTACTGGTAACATCTAATGCCGCTTTGGGATCTGATGTTCCTACGCCAACTTGGGAATAACATAAAAAACTGAATACAGTAAAAACTAGACTAATAATAAATTTATTCATATCGGTTTTTAATAAAGATTGATTTGACAACCATTATTTTGCAATATAATGTTTATCAAATCAGCAGTTGGCATTTATGACATGAATTCATGTGACAAGAGTTGAACGCCCATAAGATCTGTTAAAAGTGCTTTATAGTAAGGTTTACTACATATTTTAGTTTCATTAGTTCATTTCGAGAGGAGGTGAGCTCATCAATCGATTTATTGTTGAGTTTTTTTTACAATTTATATGAGGTTTGAAGTATAGGAGTGTATGAATGGGGCATATGAAGTCATCGTATTTATTCATCTGTTGTATCTTTTTTACCAGTAGTTACCATGTTATAAACGATAAAGATCATAACGACACCTACTACAGCAAAAATACCTATGAGTATAGCGCCCATTCCCCAATTTACTAAAGGTATTATCGATGTTGTTTTCATAATTATATGTTTAAAAAAAGTTGTTTTAATGACACTCATATTGTGAGGAGACCTGTTCTACGGCAACCTTTTCAGAAGGGGATACATAGGGGATGCCTAGTCCTAAACCACGTAAACACAAGTTAAAGAAAACCTGTAAAAATAATTAAAGAGATCAAGCTGCCTACATGATTAAAAGGCACTTCTGGGATATATCTTTTTAATTGATGCAACGCATTGCAGAAATATTGCGTTATCTGGAAGATAATTTTGGTAAAGATGAAGAGGGGTTTATAAAAATGATTCTCACACGAGAAGATATTGCCAACTTGGTAGGGACTGCAAAAGAGGCTTGTATAAGACACTTAACCGCATTTAAAAAAGCAGGCTGGATCCATACATAGGGCAAGCGCATCAAAATTATAAATGACAAAGCCCTCTATAATTTAATAGAAGGCTTTGAGTAATGGGCAGTTTTTTAGTGCTAGATTTTAAAAGTTATAATGGGTAAGGAAGAATGGTTGACCATAGCCTCTCCTATACTACCAGATAAGGCGTGTGATATTCCCTTACGGCCATGGGTATGAATACCGATAATATCAGCCTGTTGCTTTTCTGCAAAATGAAATACTCCACTCTCCACACTGAAGTCAGAAAATATGGTGACCTCTGCGGGGGAGAATTTATAAGCATCTGCTAAGGTGTCAGAAAATTTTGTGATTTGATCATGGATCTGATTGGTGCTTTGAAAACTTCTTTTTGGCAGGTTGACATACAATAAGGAAACCTCTATTTTTAGTTTTTTAAAAAGCTGCATGGCTTTTATAAAAATTTCTTTACTCTCCAGTTTGAAATCACATGCAAACACCCCTTTATGTGGTGTAAATTTTTTCTCACCTTTAATTACCAAGACAGGGATATTTGATGTTCTAACTACTTTTTTAGTATTAGAACCTATAAAAACGTTCTGAATGCCATTACTTTTATGAGAACACATAACAATAAGGTCTCCACGATGTTCTTTTGCTACCTGATTTAGTTCACTAAAGACTTTATAGTTCTGCACAACAGTTTGAACAGTAACTTCTTTTAAATAATCTTTATCTAGAAATTTGTCAAAGCGTTTTTGAGTGAGTTCTATGAAATAGCGACCTTCTTCAGATTTCTTTTCTTTAGATAAATTCACCTCTTGAAAGCTTATCATGTGTACTATAGTAACCGTAGCTTGATGCTGTTTTGCAATGCGTACAGCAGCTTTAAGCGCGTTTTCTGAATGTATTGAAAAGTCTACTGGGACAATTATATTTTTCATTATTTTCTGTTATAAGGCTTTCATCAATGCGTTTAAAAGTAATGTGCTTCTATGATTTAAAAGCTGATATAAATCAGCTTTAGCCTTTTCTAATGCATTCGAGTCATCAAAAAAGGAACCTCTAAAGCTTCTAAGGCTAGTTAGTTGTAGATGCTCTTTAAGAGTTGGTAACTAATGGGATACCACGAGCTCCAACGACTCAGTAATACTTAGTTTATAGCCGAACTGGCAGAGAATTATTCTCACCTTCTGAAAAGGCACAAGGTTTAGGATTTGATGCGGATACAGGCCGGGACTTCATCGGGTTGGAAAACCTCCAAATCAGCTAGTGACTGGCGCAGAGACCTCTTATTGGAAAAACAACTATTTAAAGAGGATCAACAGTTTGTTTTAGTAAGGTCATGTTTCCGTCATAAGCAATACAACAAACGCTAAAATAAAAAACCCTGATAATCAGATGATTATCAGGGTTACTGCGGAGAAGAAGGGATTCGAACCCCTGGAGGTTTAACCCTCGCTGGTTTTCAAGACCAGTGCATTCGACCACTCTGCCACTTCTCCTAGTCATTCAACAAAAAATACTTTTTGTTTAAGCGGTTGCAAATATACAATTATTCTTTAAAAATTGAGCGTAATAATAAAAAAACATACCGAATTCTATTTTTATAATTCCAAGAGAAAACCTCAACCTAAATTTTAAAATTCCCATAAAAATTTGATAAGTATTTGAAGAACATTTTTCACTTTATTATATATGAAAGATGGAATTTGTAAACCTCTAACCTATAACTCCTAATAAATCAACCTTTATCATGAGACAGTTTACTGTCGCCGGTAATCGGGATCACCTTTCCAGAATAGGTTGGGGTTTTTTCAATATTAAGTTCTATCCAAGCTTTCATATTTGCCAGCCACTCTCTTCTTGCAAATCTACTGTTGCCGGGGTACTCATGCTGATCTGCTACATAACCCTGCACATTCAACCCCATATTTTTACCAATATAAATTGCTCTAGGGAGGTGAAATTCTTGTGTAAATACAATCGCACTTTTTACCTTAAAAACATCCCTAGCTCTAAACATAGTGTCGTATGTATCAAAGCCCGCATGATCTAAGAAAATATCTTTGTCCGGAACTCCTCTATCGTTGAGGTAATTCTTCATGGCGTTTACTTCATCGTAGTTTTTTTTACCGTGATCACCGCTCAGAAGGAATTTTTTAAACTTTTTGTTTTCATAAGCTAGTAATGCTGCATCCACGCGATCTTGTAGGATAAGAGAAAGACTTTTATCTGGTTTTACACTTGCACCTAGAACAATACCAGTATAAGCCTCTTTAAGTTGGTTTACATCTGTTACAATAAGATCTCTGGAGGTGCGCTTAACGTGCAGTTGAAGAATGAGGATACCTACTACAGCTAAGATGACACTAAAAACGAGTATGTTTAATATGCTGCGCATTAAATGATAGATGTAGGTTTTTTGTCGTCGCCTATGGCGACAAAAGTAAAGATTCCGGTCACCACTTTTTCACGAGAATAGCTGTACATATCTTCCATATAAATGCTGGTTTCTACCACACAACTGGTCTTACCTACTTTAGAAATATGACCTACCATTTCAATAATACTTCCCTGTGGGATAGGTTTTTTAAAATCTATTTTATCAGTGCTTATAGTCACTACTTTTTTTCTAGAGAATCGAGTGGCGCAAATAAAAGAAACTTCGTCCATAAGCTGTAGAGCCATACCCCCGAAAAGCGTGTCGTAATGATTGGTTGTATTAGGAAAAACAGCCTTGAAAATGCTCGTCTTGGATTCCTTAATTCGTAAATCGATGTCCTTCATTGAAAAATCTTATAGTAAAGCCCTTAATGGACATGAGTTGAACGTTATTTTTGCATATTAATTAGAAAAGTATTGGTGTGGATCTCGCTTTCTATTCTCATTTGAAAATAGAACTTTATCCTGTACTTGATTCAGTTCTAAAGCAGAATATTTACCAAATTCTCAACTACAAAGATAACGTATGACAACTATGGATAGTATAGAAAGTTTGCAATGGAGATATGCAACCAAAAAATTTGATTCTGAAAAAAAACTGGAAACAAGCCAATTGGAGTTGCTTGCTCAAGCCTTTAATCTTACCGCTACATCTTACGGTTTACAACCTTGCAAGTTAATTGTTGTTCAAGATCAAGACCTTAAAGAGAAAATGGTGCCTCATTCTTATGGTCAGATGCAAGTTAAAGATGCCAGTGCTGTATTAGTGATATGCACAACTGCTGTAGATGAACAATATGTAAAAGATTATTTTTCTATAGTTAAAAAGGAGCGTAACACACCAGATGAGGTGATTCAACCTTTTCAAGATTTCTTAACAAGTACCTTTTCCAAGAAAGAGTCTGAAGAAATTGAATTGTGGGCAAAGAACCAAGCTTATTTGATTTTAGGAAACTTACTCACCGTTTGCGCCCAACAGCAAATCGATTCCTGTCCTATGGAAGGTTTTGTGCCTGAGAAAATAGATGAATTACTAGATTTAAAAAACAAAGGTTTAAAAAGCACCTTACTACTTCCTGTGGGGTACCGAGCGACTGACGACTCCATGTCTCAATTAAAAAAGGTACGTCGACCACAGCAGGAGATGGTTTTCTATTTATAGAAAGTAGTAAAATAATAGAATATAGAATCCGCTACGAACTAAATAAAAAGCGGTAAGCATGATTTGATGTGTAATCCTATTCTAAATGCATTGATTTTTAAACTGTAGTTTGTAAAGGGTTCCTTAGAAAAAAAAAGAGTGATTTTCATTTTGAAAATCACTCTTTTTTATGTTTAAAATTTATTTTGTCTACTGTCTACTGTCTACTGTCTACTGTCTACTGTCTACTGTCTACTGTCTACTGCCTTCTGTCTACTGAAGGGTATATTCAATTTCAAAAGCCTCAGAAATTCTAAAGTACCCAAATGGGGACCGCTTTGAATCTGTGGTATTGATGATGTTACCTCTTACAACCGCTGGTTGTGTAGCAAATGGACCGCCACCTCCTTCTCCTGCTTGTTGTAACAGGGTCTCATAGAAGTTAAAACAACGCTGGTCTATTCCTATGATGCGTATAGTTGCCACTGTTCCAGGAACTGCTTCTTCTATAAAAAAGGTAGTTTGAGTGCGGTTTCCATCACTAAACTCGTCATCTCTGGTGTCTACTTGCTCATTGTCTATATCAGTATATTCAAAAAGGTAATAATTACCAAGACCTGAAGGATCGTTAAAGAAAGCAGTGACCTCAGTAAGATCATCTCCAAAACCGCTTATAGTCTCTTGCTCTACATCTGTAAATGGTACCGTAGGCTCTAAACTTTCGGTAGCGGTGTAGATATCTCCGTTATCATTAATAGTTAAGGTGTAGCTGTTTTCAGTAGGATTGTTCATTCTTATAAATGGAAAGTTAGTGCTATAAACTCCATCTGAGACAAAAGGAATAGGGATGAGGCTGCCATCGGCATCAGTGATGCTGACTAAGGCATCATTTACAAAAACGATTTCCTCGTCATAAAACCCGGCAGATCTAGTAAGTTGTACTCTAGTAGAAGAGGTTCCAGATTCGTTGAGCTCTATGGAGGCATCTATAACTAGTCGTGGATCTGAATTATTGAGATCTAATTGAACTACATCAGAGCAAGAGGAGAACAATAATAAAGTAACTGCATATATATATAAATTCTTCATCTCTTAAAATTTAAAATTATAAGTAATTGCAGGAATAACTCCAAAAATAGCAAGCCTTGTCGCTTCATTTCTATTGGTATCTTCATTCTCTGCAAAGGAGATACTCACCGCATTTCTTCTGTTGTAAGCATTGTATAAGCTAAAAACCCAACTCGATTGCCAGCCGTTTTTCTTATTGGGTTTAGGAGTGTAAGTAGCAGAGAAATCCAATCGATGCACAATAGGCAAGCGGCTGCTATTTCTAGCTTCAAACGTAGGGATAAACAAACCGTCAAATTCATACTGCCCATTCGGATAGGTAATAGGTTGTCCGGTTTGTAAGGTAAAATTAGCTCCTAGATCCCATTTCCTATTGAGTTCATAATTTGCCGTTAGGGTAAGGTCGTGTGTTTTATCCCAAGCAGCGCTGTACCATTCTCCATTATTAATTCCAGGTTCTAAAGCAGTTCTTCCAGGCGTGCGTTGTTCACTTCTGGAAAGTGTGTAGGCGATCCATCCTTGAAGTTTCCCTTCATTTTTTCTAAGTAAAACCTCCAGACCATAAGCTCGAGCTTCTCCTTCTAATAAAATTTGCTCTACGGCATCATTGGCAATTAAATCGGCACCATCTATATAATCCAGTCTGTTTTGAACGGTTTTATAAAAGGTTTCGGTTTCTATGGAGTAGTTTCCTATATTCTTAAAGAAACCAGCAGCGACTTGAGTTCCCTTTTGTGGTTCTATAAAGGTTCCGCTAGGAACATAAAGATCAAATGGAGTAGGAGCATTGGTATTAGAAATCAAGTGTATATATTGATTGATACGCTGGTAGCTGGCTTTGATACTTGTATTGTCATCTAAGGAGTAAGCGATGGAAAACCTAGGCTCTAAGTTGACAAAGGACTTTAGGGTTTCACTGCGACTGCTAGAAAAAGAAGCTGTAGGGGCTGCACTTTCATAAATTTCTAAATCTTCATTGTATAAGAGAGGTTGGTTATTTTCATAGATATGAAGACTTTCTTGTCCTAACCTATTGAAACTACTTATTCTTAAACCTGCATTGATATTGATTTGGTTACTTATTTTAAACTCTCCATCTGCATAGACGCCATTTTCCCAAGCGTATTTTTTAATCAGCTGCCGGTCGTTGATACCACTTGTAGAAGTAGTAGGCTTTATTCTTCCTGGATCAAACTCGTAATAAATGGAGTTGATACCGTATTTCATTTTTACCTTATCATTTACAAAATTAGTAAGGTCGTATTTTACATTCATATTAGTAATACCACTATCAAAGGTAAACTCGACAAATTGTAACTCCAGTCCGTAGTTGTAATCGCTATAAATTACAGAAGCGTTGGAAAACCATTTTTCATTATAAATATGGTTCCATCTGACATTCACAAAACTGTTACCGAAAGTGTTACCAAAAAGATTATTCACATTAAAGACATCCCTACCAAAGTAACTGGACATATAAAGACGGTTATTATCATCTAGATTAAAACTGGCTTTAGCGTTGAGGTCGTAGAAATAAGCAACATTATCTACGTCAAATAATGGCAAGAATAAATGCGCATAACTACTACGTCCTCCTATTAAAAAGGAGGCCTTTTCTTTAATAATAGGACCTTCAAATAGCAACCTGCTTGCTACAACGCCTATTCCTCCTGTACCGCTAAACTTTTGTTTGTTTCCATCACGTTGATAAATGTCCAGTACACTAGAAACGCGACCGCCATATCGTGCTGGGATTCCACCTTTGTACAGTTTTAAATCTTTTATGGCATCTGGGTTGAAGACCGAGAAAAAGCCAAATAAGTGGTCACTTCCATAAAGAGTAGCTTCATCTAGTAGTACCAAGTTCTGGTCTGCAGCGCCACCTCTTACATTAAAACCAGCAGATCCTTCACCGGCATTACTAACTCCAGGAAGTAATGTAAGTGCTTTGATGAGATCAGTTTCTCCCAGTACTACAGGAACTTTCCTAATCGTTTCTATAGAAAGTGCGTTTACACTCATTTGAGGTGATTTAGTGCTCATTTTCTCCACATCTGCAGTGATGACAATGGCGTCTAGTTCCTCACCTTGTTCTTTTAGGGACAGGTCTATTTTTATGTTATCGTTGAGAGAGATCTTTTTTTCTACAGTGGCATATCCTATGCTGGAATATTGCACGGTATAAGCTCCTGTAGGCAAGGTGATCGAATAATAACCGTAGGCATTGGTAATGGTTCCGGTTTGTAATTCGATGATGCTTACCGTAACGTTGAGCAAAGTTTCACCAGTTCCATCTTCGATAACGGTCCCGGAGAGCGTGGCTTTTTGTGAGTACGCTTTCGCGAAAGCGAGAAAGGTAAAAACTCCTATGAGTACAATATTCTTCAATAGTTAGGTTTTAGGTCTTGAAAATTAATGATGTAAATAAAAATATCCTGCAAAAATAAAGGCCAAATGCTTCCCAAAGCGAACCTTTACATTTAATTTAATATCTTTTTAAACTAGGGTGCAAACATCATAAATCACTTTAGTAACTTTGATAAAAACTATTTCCATGACAACAGCACAACTTACCGACCAACTTTCCTTACCTGTAGTGGCAGCGCCTATGTTTTTAATATCTGGGCCAGAACTTGTCATTTCTTGTTGTAAAAACGGAATAGTAGGTACATTTCCAGCGTTGAATCAACGATCTAGTGAAGGTTTTGAAGAATGGTTGGTGCAGATCAAAACAGAACTCACACAATGGGAAGAAGAAACGGGGAAGAAAGCAGCGCCTTTTGGTGTGAACTTGATTGTTCATGGCAGTAATCCACGACTTCAAGCAGATTTGATGTTGTGCATGAAGCATCAAGTGCCGTTGATCATTACTTCTTTAGGAGCAGTAAGTGATGTGGTAGATGCGGTACATAGTTATGGAGGTGTTGTTTTTCACGATGTGATAAAAAAACGCCATGCTCAAAAAGCACAAGAAGCAGGAGTAGACGGATTGATCTTAGTTTGTGCAGGAGCAGGAGGACATGCGGGCATTCTCAATCCGATGCCTTTTATAAGAGAAGTTAAAGAGTTCTTTGACGGTACCATTTTGCTTGCCGGAGCCATGAGTTCTGGTCAGGACGTTGCTAGTGCTTTACAAATGGGTGCAGATCTCGCTTATATGGGAACACGTTTTATCAATACAGAAGAATCTAAGGCAACAGACGAATACCGAGACATGATCATAAAGGCTGGTTGTAGTGATATCGTATACACTGCTGCCATCTCTGGTGTGAGTGCTAATTTTTTAGGCGATAGTTTGCAAGCCGCAGGAATTACAGAAGAGCAAATGAAAGCCAAAGTGAAAATTGACTTTGGTAAAGAAATGGATACCGAAGCCAAAGCCTGGAAAACCATCTGGAGCGCGGGACAAGGTAGTGCCACTATAAAAGAGAGTATGCCAACCGAAGCCCTTATAGCTAGAATGAAAGCAGAATTTAAAGCCGCTATAGAAAAGCAAATAGAAAACTTGAAAAAGTACAGTTGATTCATATGACCCTTTGTTGATTTGTTGATGTCGCGATTTGAGGAGATAGAAAAGGTCGATCTCGGCTGAGTCGAGCGTCGGAAAGGTGGAAAGGAATTTGTTTTAGATAATTTATTATTTTTCGTTCTAAAGACTTCTTTTTAGAGCGTTTCAACTAGTAGTTTTGTAGGTAATAGATGTAAAACTCAAAACGTTCTCGACTCTCGCTCCAATTGACATATCACTTGGAACTTTGAACGTTCATTTTTGATTTTTGATTTTTCATTTTGGAATTTTTTCCAATTACCTTTGCCCCATGAGCCAACTTGTACAAATTTCTATTTTACCGCATCATCTAGAAGATGAAGATCATATCCTGAAGAAGGTTTTTGAAAAAATAGATTTGCGCATGGATGATGTCCAGAAGTGGAATATCAGAAAGCGCTCAATAGATGCAAGACAGAAAAAAGTAACATTCAATTTACAAATAGAAATATGGCTTAAAGGAGAAGATATTCCTCAAAGAGAAGTGTTTCAAATTCAAGATGTTTCTCAGTCAAAAGAAGTTGCCATCATAGGAGCTGGTCCCGCAGGTTTATATGCAGCATTAAGAGCTATTGAGGGCGGCTTAAAACCTATCGTCTATGAACGTGGTAGAGATGTACGCTCTAGAAGACGGGATCTTGCTGCGATTAATAAAGATCATATCGTCAACCCAGAATCCAACTATTGTTTTGGAGAAGGAGGGGCTGGAACCTACAGTGATGGTAAATTATATACCAGATCTAAGAAAAGAGGGAATGTGTTAAAAGCCTTGGAGTGGTTTGTTGATTTTGGCGCTATACCTGATATACTGGTAGATGCACATCCTCATATAGGGACTAATAAGTTACCGCAAATCATTACTTCTATGCGAGAAGCGATTGAAAAAGCTGGTGGAAAAGTACATTTTGAAGCTAAAATGACTGACATACGTCACGAGAATCAACAAATTAATGCGATTCAGATTAATGACAAGGAATGGATTGCCTACGACAACCTCATACTAGCAACTGGTCATTCAGCTAGGGATATTTTTTATTTGCTTCACAAAAGAGGTATAAAAGTACAGGCAAAATCATTTGCTATAGGAGTACGGGTAGAACACCAACAAGAATTGATTGATCAGATTCAATACCATGGGGATGATCAAAATCCTTATTTGCCGCCGGCTAGTTACAGCCTTGTAGAGCAAGTAGACGGAATGGGAGTTTACTCTTTTTGTATGTGCCCTGGTGGTATTATTGCACCATGTGCTACAGCTACCGATGAGGTGGTTACGAATGGCTGGAGCCCGAGCAAACGTAATAATCCATATGCTAACAGCGGTATTGTGGTAAGCGTATCTCCAGAAGATTTACCTAACTACGATCCTGAAGATCCATTTGTATCCCTTAATTTTCAGAAAAAAGTGGAATATGATTGTTGGGTTGCTGCTGGGAAAACTCAAAAGGTTCCAGCGCAACGTATGCAGGACTTTGTGGAAGGAAAACTGTCTACAGACTTCCCTAAAACCTCGTATTACCCGGGTTTAACTAGTGTTGATTTGAACAAAGTACTTCCAGAAATGCTGGCCACTCGTTTAAGTGCTGCTTTTATTGCCTTCGGTAAAAAGATGAAAGGCTACTATACCAACGACGCTGTGCTGCATGCTCCAGAAAGTCGCACAAGCTCACCAGTAAGTATACCTAGAGACCCCTTTACAATGGAGCATATAGAAATCAAAGGTTTATATCCTTGTGCCGAAGGAGCAGGATATGCTGGAGGTATTATTAGCGCAGCAATAGATGGGATCAACTGCATGGATCGCATCATTGAAAAGAAAAACCTGTAAATAAAACTTCTTTATTTAAATGATTACTATTCTTTATATCCAAATAAGCTTTTAATTTTACAACGAATTATAAGAACCCCTATGTTACCTATCACCTATTACGACTTATCCTATGCAGAGCTTTTTGTATTCCCTAAATACATGATTGCGCAAATGAAGTCAGGAATCATCCTCGCACCAGAAAATAATGACGAACTCAACGCCATTGCACAAAATCACTTTGCAGGTAAGAACTTTGTTTACATATCCAACCGTATTTTTGATTATAATGTGAGTCCGGTTATATATTTGGAAGCCTCAAAAATCCCCAACCTTATAGGCATGTCTATAGTTACCGATAAAGAAAAACGCACTGCTCTATTTGAAAGTAAGTTCTATGCAAAAGAGTTTCTGGTAGCTTCTACTATTGAGGAAGCAGTAAATTGGGCTGTTGACTTAATAGAAAAAAATAAACCTTAATAAAAGCAGGCTTTAGTCGGTAGTCAAGTTTCCTAGAAATTCCTATTTTAACAAAAATTAGAAGTTCATCAAAGATTCACTTTTCGGCCTTCTGTAGATATTTGAACCGACGCCGAGACTAATAATGGAGTATGGCGTGTAGGTCATGTCCTGATAAAAGTGCTCTTCCTTTTAAAAAATCAAGCTCGATTATAAAGCTATAGCCTAATATAGAAGCTCCAGTTTGATTGATTAATGAATATGCCGCTGCTGCAGTACCTCCGGTGGCTAGCACGTCATCATGAATAAGAACGCTATCGGTACTTTTAATAGCAGCTTCCTGCATTTCAATAGTGTCAGACCCGTACTCTAGTTGATATTCTTGACTCATGATCTTTCCTGGTAGTTTACCAGGTTTGCGTATCATAACAAATTTTGCATTCAGCGCTTTTGCCATGAGCATTCCAAATAGAAAGCCTCGTGATTCTATTCCAACAACTACATCAATTTTTTGATCTTGAAAAGGCTCGATTAATGCTTGAGTCATTTGATCTCTAGCCTCCTGAGAGGCTAATAATGGTGAGATATCTTTGAAAATAATACCTGGTTTTGGAAAATCAGGAATGTCTATGATATGTTGTGCTAAGAAAGGATTGTTCATGGGTTAAATATAGAAAAGGCAAGTCTTAGTTGACTATTTGAAGAAGCATATTTTAAATATAATTTCCAGAGAGAAATAATTATAAGTTTATTGTCGAATAAAGTTGGCAATATTCTAAATTCCCGTATATTTGCAGCCGCAAAAGCAACAAGCCTTTTGTTTATTAGGCCTCGTAGCATAACTGAATAGTGCACCACATTACGGCTGTGGAGGTTGCAGGTTTGAATCCTGCCGAGGTCACCATCACCCACAACGGCGTTGTGAATTAAAATATAAAAACCTTGACAAGCTCGCTTGATCAAGGTTTTTTGTTTTAAGACACTAAACTTACAAAGGCTGGTAGTGGTATGTGCAAAATGGACTTCATTCAGGATCAATAAAATTCATCCTGCCGAGGTCACTAAACGGGAATTTTCAATATTATTTTGAAAGTTCCCGTTTTTATTTTCTGCTAACTTATCTGATAGGAGGCAATTTTAGCAATAATAGAGTTCACTCTAAAAGTTTGAACTCTTTTGTTTTTGAAGTCGTACCCTAAACCGTCTGGAAAGGCCATATATTGAAGTTTTCTTTTAACCCCAATGTCTCCAGAACTCCATAACAGCGGTTGATTGTAATTGCAACAAAAAAGCGTACAAGACATGGACTAACTATTTTTTGCTATTAAGCCGTTAAAATGGTAAGACAATGGATTCTGGATTAATAAAATCTTTGGTATACGGATTTTCAAGAAAGCTAAGTGGCGGCTTTTGAAATTTAAGAATATCTTCTCTTTCAATACCGTAAACCTGCCAATAATTGGATAGCAATTGGGCATATATATCCTCATCCCAAAATCCGAAATGAGGTTGCTTACCAGCCGTTTCAACTTCTATGGTAATCCCATTGTCTTGGTTTTCAATTTTGTATTTAGGTTTGTACTGTAATATATAATCAGAATAATGAAACCTCGCGTACAACTCTTCAAACTGGACGGGATGTAAAACATGACCTTCCATTTTATCGAGGATCTCTTTTTGCTTCTCCCCAATTACCCCGTTATCTTGTAAACATGCGATAAAACCAAAGCCATTGACTCCAAATGAGAACATTAAATTAACAGCATCGTCGCGATAGCTAAAAATATCGGCAGAATATTTAAGTGGAAATACGGCGATACTCCATGGTTTTTTTCCAACGAAGGAAATCGGTTCTATTAAGGATTGTAGCATTAAATGGAAGTTACCAAAGCGTTCCCTGAGAGTGACGGAAAGCCCAAAATCTTCACCTTGCCTTAACAGTCTGTCTCTTTCATAAAGCATTTCGTAGTATAGCATACCATAGACCATTCTGCCTGTCCACAGAAAAAGCAACTCTTGATCGAGTGACGCCATGCCTTCAAAACCTTTTTTATACGCAGCCTCAACTTTTACATCCAGCTCCTCAAAAGCTGTTTTCACTTTGGAAGAACAGGGTAATTTAAGATCTCTATAATTATAAGATTTGGCTTTATCCATCATCTCAATTCTTTCATTACCTAATTTAAAATGATCCATCAGCCATCCTGGAAAAACGGTCATGTTTTCATTTGTCAAAGCTCCTGAAAGGAAGCAAAAATGTTCGTCAAAATTCAAATCCTTAAAAGGATTAAAAAGCGTTTGTGTCATCAATATTCAGATATATTAAGTTTTAAATCTTTCCAAATGTAGCCATAAATTATTGTTTGTTTTACCTAATTTATATAGAATCAAAAATCTCAAATTTTGGACAGTACCGTAAAACCTTCCCTTAAAGGAACCGCTCAACAATGTTGATTATTACGACCCATATTTTTCAGCCCAGCTCTTCCTAAAATAGGTAAGGCTGCAAGGGCGGTTTGGAAAGCAGCAAACTCACTTTTACCATTTATAAAAGTTTCCAAATTTGCTATTTTCTCTCTAATAATGGACTCTTCAGTTGGTGGCGTGTAAATGGTTTGCCCTTGCTCATTTTTTAGAGTAATTCTAGGAGTTGTTCTAATCCCAACTTTACTTTTTTTAATATTTTGTACAATTTCGATACACAAGTTTGTACTTATAAAAGGACGCTTTTCAATATCTCGCAATCCATTATAAAGCGCCTCTTTATAACTGATAACTTCTTTCGTAGCTGGATTATCAAACTTTTTGTCGGCTACCAAAGATTTATATAAATCGTCATTAGTGGTAATAATGTTTTCTATTTCAGAACTCGCTTTTGCTTCTAGTAGATGAATAGTGTCTAAGAATAAAGTAGGATTAGTTAAATTAGTTAGCATACCGTTAAGTTGTGCTAATGCTCTACTGGCATCAATAGTCTTACGTAAAACCTTAGTTGTTTCTAATATAGTTTTAGGAGGCAATAATGGTAAACCATTATAAGGATTAGTTTTATTGAAATCTTTCATTTTTAATAAGGGTAATAATTACCTGCATTAATTTAACAAGGGTAAACACATAAAAATATCACCCTCGTTAGGTACTTAGGGTAAGAATTACTCGTATTTATTAATGTAGAAAGTCTAAATGCTAACTACCAGTGCCGTTTTTTGGAAGGATAATTACTACTCATTAATTGCTGGAACCAGAAGTCGTTGAACAGAAAGGCTGTCTACTAAAACACTGTCTATCTTCATTGGTGGATAGGCTAACAAGGAATCTCTAATCCTTAAGCTTTCCATGTAGGTACTGTCATTTTTATAATAGTCAGTAGCCTCTAAGGCTTTGATATCGCTGTAATCAGGACAGGAGAAGTAGGGTTGATCGTATTCAAAATTAGTCAACAAGGGGTTTTTCCAACGGCTTAAACTTTTAAACATATTTGCTACCATAGGCATTGCTGTACCAGCACCACTACCCATATAAGTGCTTTCAAAATGCACTCGCTTATCTCGAGCACCTACCCATGAGCCTATCACGATTTCTGGGGAGCAAGCAATAAACCAACCATCACCATTATTCTGCGTAGTACCTGTTTTTCCTATGATGTTATAAGGGATTCCATAATTGCTAAAACCAGCACCAGTTCCATTTGTTAAGACTTCTTCCATCATTTGTTGAAGTTTTTTGACGCTTTGTCTACTCGCCACCTTAGCTTCATATTTAGGCTTTGCTTGGTATAAAACAGTTCCTTTTTGATCGGTTATTTTTTGAATCATGTAGGGTTTTACAAGACTTCCACCATTAGAAATACTTGCGTATGCCGTTACCATTTCCATCAAGCTGATAGGTGCTGTTCCCAAAACTATGGAAGGAACCTCTGGAATATCAGAGGTAATGCCCATTTTTATTGCTTTTTTGATCGTATTTGGAACACCTACCTGTAATTGCAATGCTGCCGATACGGTATTCACACTATTAGCCAGCGCACCGTGTAAACTATAGCTGCCGCCATAGCTGCCGTTGCTGTTTTTGGGTTGCCAGTCTTCGTATTTACTATATTTACGAAGGAAGTTGTCGTAAAAAGTGCAGGGATCAACACCTTGCTCCAAGGCCGTGAGATAGGTGATAGGTTTGAATGTAGAGCCTACCTGGTTTTTACCTTTAATGTTATCTATTTGCGAGAATCCATAATCAATACCGCCTAAATAGCCCATAATGGCACCGCTACGGCTGTTCATGGCAAGAATCCCCGTATGTAGACGTACTAGGGAACTTATCATACTATCTTGCACGGACTGTTGTCGCAGTTCAAATCCTTTTCCTATTTCCCAGTATTTTTTGGCTTCAGGTTTTTGGAGGTATTGGTTTATTTCGTTTTCTGTTTTCCCTTCTGCAAGCATTTTTTTTACAATGGGTTGAATGGACATAAGGTTTGCAATAAAAGCTTGTTTCCCACCTTGGGTGGTGGTGTTGGTCCAGTTCTTATCCATCAGTTTTTGCAATTTGGCCATTTGTCGTTCCATAGACTGCTCTGCATATTTTTGAATATGAGGCTGCAGCGTTGTGTAAACTTGTAAACCGTCTAGTTCCAGGTCATAGACTGCTCCGTCAGTTCTGGGGTTGTTTGCTGCCCAAGAATTAAATTCTGCTCTTACGTAATCTTTATAATATCCAGAAAGGGAGGAGTTTTTTTCCGCGGGACGGTATTTAAGAGTCAACTCTGTTTTTGCAGCATCAGCCTCCTCTTGAGTAATAGCGTTATTTTTTACCATTTGTGCCAGAACAACGTTTCTTCGGTTTGTCGAGTTGATAGGGTTTTTTCTTGGATTGTAATAGGTCGGTGCTTTAAGCACTCCTACCAGTGTTGCACATTCTGCAAGGCTTAATTTTGCTGGAGTCTTACTAAAAAACCGTTGAGCAGATTTCTCGATTCCGTATAGGTTTTCACCAAAGGATACGGTATTAAAATACAGTAACAGCAGTTCTTCTTTGGTATAAATGTTCTCTAAACGTTTTGCTATAATAAGTTCCCGCATTTTATTAATGGGCGTGCTCAATAGCCACATTTCTTTGCGTCCAAAAATATTTTTTGCGATTTGTTGGGTAACAGTGCTACCGCCGCCTTTTCCTTGTTGCATTAAAATAGACTTTACAAAAACTCGGGCATAACTTTTATAGTCGATACCTGAATGCTCGTAAAATCGCACATCTTCTGTGGCTACTAAAGCCTTTATTAGATAAGGGTTTAATTCTAAGGAGTCAATATTGCTGCGATTTTGAAGATAGAAATAAGCGATAGGCTTTTTATCACTACCATAAACTGTAGATGTTACAGGATTTTCAAGCTTGGCCAATTCCGTCTCATTGGGTACATGACCGAATATCCCTATATAAGTACCTGCAAATAAAATCGCAACAAAAGCAAATCCTGAAAGCATCAAATAGGCTAAGCACACAAATGGATGCTTTTTCAAATAATTGAAAAAGCTCGTTGCTTTAGCGGCTATTTTTTGTCGAAATGTTGTTGCCATAATTTGAAAGTTCTAAACGAATATTTAAAACGAATTTAGCTTGTTTTACGGTAATAAATTAAGATAATAATTCCTATTGTTTTTATTTAATATAGGAACTATTCAAATAAGAAGTATCTCCCTGTTTATATATAAATAAACCCTCCACTACCAACTAATTCAGGGTTTTAGATACCGTAAAAGAGAATCTTATTTCCTGATTAGCTAAACAACTAGACCTCTTAATCCAGCTATGGACTGATTTAAAGTAAGCTTATTACTACGCTGAAAGTGGCGACCTGCATACAGGAAGGGGGTCTTTTGGTTAGTCCATTAAATAATTACTAAGCACGGCTACGCAGATGGAGCTTTTTTTTTAAAATAATAATAATGGAGTACCTGTTTTTTCACATATTTTCTACATCTATCAATAATCTTAATTTCCATGATTTAAGTCATAGGTGCTCTTTTACGTAATAGCTAGCTTTACATATGAGGTGACAAAAAAAAGGCATCTAGTCACACGGCTTTTACTGCGCAGTATCAGCTCATTTATTAAGGGATAAAAATATAGACCGAAACAAACACTTAGCTCATGAGATTGATTTTCACCATTTTAATGTGACCTAATTGTTCACCTCTGGAAACATCCCTTTAGAAAATCAAATCACATACTAATTAAATTGGATAAATTCATAATAGACACGAGGGGAGTTGCTAGGTTGTAGAAATATAAAATATATAAAAAATGAAAGCACAAAAAACACTAGGCATTTGGATGGATCATGCTACGGCACATTTGATAGATTTAGAGTCTACAAAAAACAATCACTCGATAGTATCAGGTTTTACTTTTGATACACAAGAAGAGGCCTTGAGTAGAAGTGAAAATCTGATGCATAACAAAAGAAAGCAAATGCGTGAAGCTTACTACAAGGAAATTGCAGCTGCTATTTTAAAATATGACCATGTGCTTCTATTTGGTCCTACCAATGCAAAAACAGAACTGTACAATTATGTGAATGCCGACTCAGGTTTTAAGAATATAAAAATAGTAACTATAGCGGCCGATAAAATGACCGATAATCAGAAGCTTGCTTTTGTCAGAAATTATTTTCAACGGGCATAATACATTTGATCATATTACTTATTTGACATTTAATTTTGTCCCATAAAACTTGTCAAATATCAGGCATGCAGTCAAATCACCAGTGACATTAACTGCAGTTCTAAACATACCCAAAATACGATCAATGCCTATGATGACAATTAGGCCATCAATAGGAATACCGGCGCTCTGAAGCACCGATGCAAGAATAATCACGCCTCCTCCAGGAATTGCAGGTGTTCCTATAGAAGCTGCTACCACAGTAAAGGTGATGAGTAGAAGGCTCATTACAGACAATTCAATACCATAAGCTTGTGCCATAAATATAGTGGTTACACATTGGAACAATGCGGTTCCATCCATATTGATGGTAGCACCTACAGGGATGACAAAGTCGCTGATATGAGAGGACACTCCTAATTCTTCATCAGCTGTTTTCATAGAGATGGGCATTACTGCTGCAGAGCTTGCTGTAGAAAACGCGAGTAGTTGTGGCTCTTTGATTGCTTTTAAAAACAATAGCGGATTTTTCTTAGTGACTGCCGATACTAGTATCAAATAGAATAGCAATAATACGAGCAGGCCTATAATAACCACCATCATGTAATACCCCAAGCCTAGGAATATTTCAATACTGGTTCTGGACAGTAAAGCTGACATTAAGCCAAAAACAGCGTAAGGAACGAGCATCATAGCCCAAGAGACTACGATCATGCATATTTTTTGAATAGCTTCAGAAAACCGAATGATGGGTTTTGCTGTTTCTGGTCGAAGTTGAGTAATGGCTACTCCTATAATGATAGTAAAAATGACCACACCCAGCATTTCTCCCGTTAGTATAGATTCCATCGGATTACTAGGAATAAGGTTGGATATCGCGTTCGGAATATTCCCGATAATGTCAGTTTGTTCGTCAGGTACTATTGGATTTTGACCACTATTAGGAAATCCACCTAGTTCAAAAACATATTGACCAGGTTTTAAAATCAGCGTTAGTAAGACTCCAATTACTATAGCTATGGAGGTGGTAAAAATGAAATAGAACAACAGCTGGAGTCCAAAAGTTTTGAGATTATTTGATGTGTTTCCTACAATTCCAGTAATTATGGATGTAAAGATTAGTGGAATCATAATCATTTGAACCATCCTCATAAAAATTTTACCAGGAAGGTCCAACCAATCAGCAATCAGCAAACTAATGTTTTCTGGAACTATTCCTGTCGATGGATTGAGTAGAACTCCAATTCCAGCCCCTAATAGGAGTCCGATAATTACTTGAAGCCATAAACGACCTTTAATAAGTTGATCTAAATGAACGGATAGGTTATTAAGAGATCTGAATTCTATCATATTTTTATTCTTCTTGTTTGATAACAGTATCAAAACATCCGTTTTTACATGAATTCGGATTGGAATCACTTCCCAAACAGTCCTTGTAAGAATTAGTGCGACAGACTTTTAACTCCGTTTTACTAATAATATTTTCATCTTTAGAGGTTGGCTATTTCCGCTTTCGCGAAAGCGAAATAAACAACAGATAAAGAGATCCTTATCACCTTTTAGTTATCCTTATTCTATTTTTAAAATACTAAACTTGTCATTATCCTCTCTAACCAATATGAGGTGAGAGGAAATAAATTTAGAGTGAATAACGGGTATGTCTTGTTGTGATTTTAATTTGTAATACAATAAGTTATGGGGTCCACGGATGTGCATTGCCATTTTGTTGGTAGTAGTGATAATTAATTCATGATAACTATAACTCACTATATTCTTACCTAGTACGTTGGTGCCAATGACCTCTGTTTTGTAAGGCTTAATAACCCTTGCAAAACCATGTTCAAAGGCTGTGGCAACTATATATTCTGTCGGGATAAGGGTTTCACCTTTGGTATTTATATAACCGTAATAAAAGATGTTTTCTCGTTCTTCTTTAATCAGGCAAAGGCCGTTACTAAATATCGGAGATTGCTCAGGGGTAGCCGCAATGTCTTTTCTAAAGTCGATGACTAGTGTTCCATTGCTATCTATAAAACCCCAACTATTATTTTTGCTTACAGCCATAAGTCCTTCATGAAAATCACCTATTTTCTCTATATTTTCAAGTTGTTGTGCACTGGTAGAGTCCACTGAACAGAAAAGGAATACCAACATTAATGTAAGAGCTCTCATATTTTTATTTTTAGTGTTTCTATTTGGGTGAAATTAAGACGCTATCTGATCTAATAAAATGAGGAATATCAGTTGGATTTAGGGAAATACGTTATTTAGTGAACAGGAATGGGATGTTAAAAACGGCTGTTTAGGGGGCTTATACACTATTTATATGCGTTTCGGTGATGTTGGTAATGCTGTTTACAAGAGTACGCAGCACCTTTTGAAATAGGCATGTTTTTCTAAAGAGGAAAACTATATAAATTAACAATTAACTTTGTTTCTTCTTTCACTTGATTTAAAAACGCTAAGCACCTCTTATAAACCTTAACCTTAGGCAAAAATGAAATACAATACCTACACCAAAAAGTCTACATTAGTTTCTGAAATTGGTTTAGGAACCTGGCAATTAGGTAAACATTCTGGTTGGAAAAGTATGTCTGAAAAACAAGCCATTGATCTGGTACGTTCCTCTGTAGAATTAGGAGTGAATTTTTTTGATACGGCACCCAATTATGGTCTTGGGACAAGTGAGATAAGGCTTGGAAAAGCCTTACATTCTTTTGATAGAAGTAAAATAGTGATCAACACAAAATTTGGCCACAGCGTTTCAGGAAAGACCAATTACAATTCCAATTATATCCGTGAATCAGTAGAGGGAAGTTTGAAAAGATTGCAAACAGATTATATAGATTCTGTGATCATGCACAGCCCTCCTTCTGAATATTTAGATGGAAATAAAAACCCTCATTATGAGGTGTTAGAAGATTTAATGGAAGAAGGTAAAATCAATGCGTATGGTGCTTCCCTTGATACCTACAAGGACATGAAGCTATTTATGGATACCACTAACGCTAAAGTTATTGAGGCATTTTTTAATATACTGCATCAAGATACGGCTTCCGCATTTGCTTTGGCGCAAAAAAAGGAGGTTGGAATTATCGCAAAAATCCCTCTAGATTCTGGATGGCTTTCAGGGAAATATAATGCAGCAAGTACCTTTAGCGGTATCAGAAGTCGGTGGTCAAAAATGGATATCACCAACAGAAGTGATTTGATACAAAAAGTAAAACGTATCATAGACCGTGAAAATCCTTTAGCACAGTCAGCGCTTTCATTTTGTCTGGCACATGATGCTGTTTCAACCGTTATCCCAGGCAATACTTCCATTGATCAGTTAAAAAGTAATTTAGAAAGCGTCGATCAACCCATGCCTAAAGAATTGGTTAAAAAACTGGAGGATTTTTATCAAAATGAAGTGAAGCCTCTTCATCTTCCCTGGTAAATAGAAGGAGACTTGTTGGAGTTCTTATTTTTTCTAACAATAATAGCAGCCTACGGGTTGTAGAGTAGATAAATTAATATCGCTATAAATACACTAAGCCATTTAGATTCATGAGTTGGTTATCAAAAAAAACATATTGATCGAGTACACCAAGATAATACTATAGAAGAACTATTGGAATACATATAAGGGATGGTTCCCTTACCTTATGTGATATATGTCATATGATAGGGTAAAGGTTGCTGCTACATTTACTGTCTAAAATGTCATATGATGAATGATTTCAGAAATATATCAAAAGACAATTATAGTCAAGAAGGTGCCTGGCAAAAACTATACGTTCTATCAGAACAATGGAAATCAAATCTTTTGTTTTATAAAGATGATATTAGATTTTTACACCACCTTATCGATACATATTCCCTGTGGATTTCAAAAAATGCCCGTATTGAAAGGATGCAAGAAATGTAGGTCAACTTACTTAAAGTAGATCAAGAATGTGCTTTATTATTGGAAAGAACCATCTGTCAATTACAATATCTCGCCCAATCTAATGATGATCCTTTTAGACATGATTCACATCAATTTAGAGTCGAACATAAATTTTTTTAAGATGAGCTTGTTCCATTGTTAAAAGACTGTAAAACGAATCGGAAATAAGTTTTAAGATTACAGAATATATCATTGAGGGAGAAGAACTGCTGAGGCAACTTAGCATCATTTCTCAATAAGTTTTATCCATAAACTATTAATATACGCCTAGCTATGAAAAATCTTCATCATCTACTATTAGAAATAACAACACTTACGACTAAAATTGAAACAAATTATCCAGAGCTCTATCGTTCTTTAGATGAAAACCCTATGACTCTTGCCAACTCTAGTCATCCTCATGTGGATCGGGAGGCAATGGAAGAGTATTTAGAAAGTCTAAAGCAATTACTTCGACATCATGTAGAGACTCATAAAAATTGATCATGGGAGAAATAGCAAAATCAAACCGGCAAATAACACTGTTCTTTAGCTCAAATTCTTCGAGAGCAAAACAAACTTTGGCATATGCTAAAGCAGAAGGATTGCCCATTCAAGAAATTGATATTCTAAAAACAAAACTCACTGGAACCCAAATAGTCGAGCTTGCCAGTAGACTGCATCTAGAAGTAGCAGACCTCGTTAACCAAGAACATCCAGCATATTCATCTATTTTTGAACATCACAAATTATCTACAGACGATTGGATTAAAATGATACAGCATAATCCCCAGATCATGAAACAGCCTATTGCTTTACGAGGAGATACTACCATCTTAGTAGAAACCCCCGCAGATATCATTAAAATCTAGATCGAGTACATGACGAATAAAGCAACTAACAAAGCTATTTATATTGCCACCACATCTTCTAATAGTGGGAAGTCCATTGTATCTATAGGATTGATGCAATTACTCTTAAAGAAGGTCGTTAAAGTAGGCTATTTTAGACCGATAATTGATGATGTGGAACCTGGGAAGCTAGATAATCACATCCATACGATCACCTCCTTTTTTAACCTAGACATTAAATTTGAGGACGCGTATGCTTTTCAACGAAGTGATGTATTACGTAAAATAAATGAGGATAAAGATGATGAAATCATCAGTACTATTATTGATAAATACAAAGCTATTGAAAAGCGTTTTGATTTTGTCATTTTAGAAGGGACCAGTTTTTCTGGACAAGGATCTATGATAGAACTGGATATTAATGTAGTTATTGCAAAAAACTTAGGTATTCCAGCGATTATTTTGGCTAGTGGAGAAGGAAGCACTCTGGAAGGATTGGTCAGTGATCTTAAAATTACTTATGACTCTTTTAAGGACAGGGATGTGGAAGTTTTATCTGTGATAGCTAATAAAGTAGAGCCAGAAAATCAAGCCGTTATAGTAGCCGAATTAAAAAAACAGTTGCCTTCTAACGTCATCGTAAATGCGATACCATTAAACCCTATTCTTTCTAATCCGTCTATCAAAGAAATTGTCGATGAGCTCCAGGCCAGGGTTCTTTTTGGAGCATCTCACATCAATAATCAAGCAGGAAGTTTTAGTGTAGGAGCCATGCAATTGCGTCATTATCTCACGCATCTAAAGGAAAATACTCTGGTGATTACACCCGGTGATAGAGCCGATATTATACTGGGAGCTTTGCAAGCAAATAGTTCAGTTAATTATCCTTCGATATCAGGCATCGTACTTACAGGTGGCCTTTTACCAGAAGAGTCGATCATTCAACTGATCGAAGGCCTTGCAGAAGTAGTTCCCATCATTTCAGTACAAGGTGGCACTTTCTCGGTAGCCAATCGTATAGGTACTATAAAATCACAAATCTACGCTCAGAACACACAAAAGATTGAAACCTCTATAAAGGATTTTGATACGTATGTACAAGAAGATGCGCTGGTAGAACGTCTCATCACCTTTAAAACAAAAGGGATTACTCCAAGGATGTTTCAGTACCATTTATTAAAAACGGCAAAGTCTAACAAAAAACATATTGTACTACCAGAAGGGCTGGATGAACGTATTTTAAGAGCAACAAAACAACTTATTGATGCAGATGCAGCATTCATTACTTTACTGGGGGATAAAAAACAGATAGAAGATAAAATAGCCTTACTGGATATAGACTTAGATCTGGATCAAGTGACTATTATTAACCCTGCAACATCTGTTGATTTTGACGCTTTCGCGAAAGCTTTATACGTACTGAGAAAACACAAAAATGTAAATCTTGCGATGGCAAAGGATTTGATGGAAGATGTGTCTTATTTTGGGACCATGATGGTCTATCAAGGCAAGGCAGACGGGATGGTATCAGGAGCTGCACACACCACCCAGCACACCATTATGCCAGCACTTCAATTTATAAAAACAAAACCAGAAGCCTCTATTGTGTCCTCTGTGTTTTTTATGTGTTTAGAAGACCGTGTTTCGGTATTTGGAGACTGCGCAATCAATCCCAACCCAACAGCAGAGCAGCTGGCAGAAATAGCAATTTCTTCTGCAGCTACAAGTCTGGCATTTGGTATAGAGCCTAAGATCGCAATGCTGTCCTATTCATCTGGAGTTTCAGGAAAAGGCGAAGATGTAGAGCGTGTACGTAAAGCGACAGAATTAATTAAGCAAAAACGCCCAGGTCTTAAAGTAGAAGGTCCTATACAGTATGACGCAGCGGTAGATATGAAAATAGGAAAAGCAAAAATGCCTGACTCTGAAGTAGCAGGGCAGGCTAATGTGTTTATCTTTCCTGACCTCAATACAGGTAATAATACCTACAAAGCGGTACAACGAGAGACAAAAGCTCTTGCTATAGGACCTATTATTCAAGGCTTAAATAAACCAGTGAATGACTTAAGTAGAGGTTGTACCGTAGAGGATATTTTTAATACGGTTGTGGTTACTGCCATTCAAGCCCAAGGAGTTTAAATTAAAAATCAAGCATGAATATATTGGTTATCAATGCCGGAAGTTCTTCTATTAAATTTCAAGTGCTACAAATGCCTTCTGAGCAGGTGATTTGTAACGGAATTCTAGAACGTATAGGCAGTATTGATGCAGTACTTACCTACAAGACACCTAGTAGTGAGATTACTGAAACAGGAACTATAACAACTCATAAAGACGGATTTCATAAAATTGTAAATTTATTATTGCATAAAGATAAAGGCGTTATAGAACGCATAGAAGATATCAATGCTGTGGGTCATCGTGTGGTACATGGCGGGAAGTTGTTTTCAAATACAACTATAATTACTGCTGAGGTGAAGAGTAAAATCAAAGAGTTTTCCTCTCTTGCCCCTTTACATAACCCAAATAATCTGGAGGGAATTCTTATCGCAGAAGAGCTTTTTCCTTCTGCAAAACAAATAGCAGTATTTGACACAGCCTTTTATAAAAGCCTACCCGAAAAGGCTAAAAAGTATGCGATACCCAATAAATTTTACAAAGAAGATAACATACAAGTCTATGGTTTTCACGGGACAAGTCACAAATATGTTTCTGAAAAAGCAATAGAATACCTAGGCTTAAAAGAGTCTAAAATCATAAGCATTCACTTAGGCAACGGTTGTAGTATGACAGCAGTTAGAAACGGGAAAAGTGTGGATCATAGTTTGGGTTTTGCGCCTTCTAATGGTCTTATAATGGGTTCCAGAAGTGGTGATATAGACCATGCTATTATCTTTTATCTAATCAACCATTTAGGATACGACTTACAAGAAATCCAGCGTATTTTAAATAAAGAAAGTGGTATGTTAGGACTCACTGGTTATGCGGATTTAAGAGATGTACAACAAGCAGCCGAAAATGGAAATAAAGACTGTATACTCGCTCTAGAAATGAATGCCTACCGAATTAAAAAATATATAGGAGCTTATGCAGCTGCCATGAACGGTCTGGACGCTGTAGTTTTTACTGCGGGAATAGGGGAGAATTCTAGTGTGCTCAGAAAAAAAGTTTGCACAGAAATGCAGTACTTCGGAATGGATCTGGATAACGTAAAAAATGAACAACGTTCCAATGGTATTAGGGAAATCAACACGGCTGTTTCCAAAGTAAAGATACTCGTGATACCAACCAATGAAGAGTTGGAAATTGCAAAACAAACTTTTAAGTTACTTCCTATTTAAAACGAAGTAACCTTAGCGCATTGAGAACAACTACTAGGGTAGAGCCTTCGTGAAAAACAACAGCTAAACCAATATTTGTAAGTCCTAAAATAGTCGCAGGAACTAACAAAACGACCACGCCCAAACTGATCCAGATATTTTGCTTGATGACACGTTTAGACGCCCTACTGAGTCCTATTACAAAAGGTAAGTTCTCAATTTTATCAGACATCAATGCCACATCAGCAGTTTCTAGGGCTACATCGCTACCGGCGGCTCCCATGGCTATACTAACAGTACTTAAAGCCATTGCTGGGGCATCGTTGACACCATCTCCTACCATGGCTATTTTACCATCCCGAACTAATAGGGATTTGATAGCGTCTACTTTATCTTCGGGTAGTAAGTTACCTCTTGCTTCGGTCAGGCCAATTTGTTTAGCAATAGCATCCCCCACATTTTGATGATCTCCAGTAAGCATGATCATGCGTTTTATACCGATTTCCTTTAAGCTTTTAAGAGTGCTAGCCGCTGTTTTTCTCGGTGTATCCATCACACTTATTAACCCAGCGACTTTGTTTTTATAAGCAACTATCATCACGGTATGTCCGTTTTTTAACAGTTGTTCCATTTTAGAAATTAGTACTTGATCAACCTCTATAGCAGCACTTTCCATTAAGCTCCTATTTCCAATAAATACTTTTTCTCGATGATAGGTAGCTTGAATTCCCTTTCCTTGAACGGCATTTACTTCAGAGGCTTTATTGGTAACTTCTATATGATACTGGCTTTTAATGTCTTTTGCTATAGCTTTGGCTAGTGGATGGTTGCTCAAGCTCTCTACTTCCAGCACTAATTGCACAAAATCTTTTTCATTAAAGTCATTCAGTGGTATCACATGAGTAAGCTTTGGTTTTCCTTCTGTTAGTGTTCCTGTTTTATCAAATGCTATAGTGGTAATTTCTCCTAAACGCTCTAACGCTTTCCCTCCTTTTATGAGTACTCCCTTTTGTGCAGCTCTTGCAATACCACTCAAGACCGCGCTAGGTGTTGAAATGGCAAGTGCACATGGGCTTGCCGCTACTAAAACCGTAATTGCTCTGTAGAGGCTGCTGTTAAAACTCTCGTCAATAATTAAATATGCAAAACACAATAACACGACTACTAGAATAACCAATGGGACGTACCATTTTTCAAATTTTTTGGTAAGTCTTTGAGTAGGCGATTTTTGAGTTTCCACGTCACTGACCATTTTAATAAGCCTAGAAACCGTAGAATCTTTACTCAACTTGAGTACCAGCACATCGAGGCTACTGTCGCCATTAATGGTTCCTGTAAAAACGATATGTTTTTTGTCTATTTCATCAAATGAGGGAGAGTTAGTACCGTATTCCATAAAGGTTTTATCAACCGGCATACTTTCTCCTGTAATTGGGGCTTGATTGACGCTGCTACTTCCATTAATAATCACTCCATCTGCAGCAATTTTGGTATTTGGTTTTACAACGATGATATCATTGATGCGCAAGTCTTTTATGGCGACTTCTTTTAGTGAACCTTCCTTCTTTAAAAGAGCTGTTTTTGGGGATAATTCACCTAAAGCCTCAATAGATTTTTTGGCTTTATCCATCGCATAATGTTCTAAAGCGTGACCTAAACTAAAAAGGAATAACAATAAAGCACCTTCTGGCCATTTATCAATATAGGCAGCTCCAGCAGCAGCAGCAATCATCAAAAAATCAATATCAAAACCACCTTGTATGATTTTTTTTGAGGCTTCTATAGAAATAAAATAGCCTCCAAAAAAGTAAGAGATGATATAACTTGATAAAGATACCCATGTGGGCAAAACAACGAGTTGTTCTATCAAAAAACCTATTGACAGAAAAACACCACAGAAAAGGGCAAAAAACAGTTCTGTTTTATTACTTGGATGGGAATGATGACTGGGAGTTTGAGACTCTTCTTTTTGTTCTACCATGTAAAATGACTTTCGATTCAATTTAATACTTTAATTTGTAAGTCATTCCAAAAAGATCATTTTGTAAAAACATCCTAGTTCCATCAACCCTCAACTTTTTGCTAGCAAGAGGCAATTCAATCGTTCCTACTTCTTGACCTCGTGGCTCTACTAGATCTTGGAGTATTGGGGTAGTTGGATCTGTGATAGGTGTGAATAGCATCGCTATAAGAAGTATTAACATACACAACTTACTTCTGCGTTACGGTATATTCCACGATCTTTTAGGTAAGATGTCGAGGCGTTTTAATGTAAGATTTCTGGTCCAAATAACCCATAATTATAAACAGCATCTGTGATATGGTTAATATTGTTCAGAGGACCAAACAAGCTCTTATTTGGATTCTTTTTATAGTGTAGACCTCTCTTATGAAGTGGTGTCACCCCTTCAAAAAAAATCACAATACGTTAAATATCATCTATATGATAAAAAAAAATTATATTTGTAGAAGAATGAAACAATTATTCCACAGATCAATAGCAATGTGTATGGCCATTGTAGTGCTTATGACTACAATGTCATTCACTATAGATATGCACTATTGTGGTGATACTATGGTGGATTACTCTTTCTTCCATAACGCATCTACTTGCAAAATGGAAAAGGCTATCCTAACTGCCAGCTGTGGGAATCCAGAAATGGAAAAACAATCTTGTTGTTCAGACGAGCAGTTAATTATCACGGGACAAGATGATTTAAAAGATAATTTTTCAAAACTTAGCTTTGAGCAACAAGTATTTGTGACCTCATTCACCTATTCTTATATCAGTCTATTTGAAGGAACAACATCTAATGAAGTTGCTTTTGTAGATGATTCACCTCCCTTTATCAAACGCAATGTGCAGGTACTGCACCAGTCGTTCTTAATTTGATTTTTAAACACTAGCCCAGTCCAATTTACAATTGGGGTGGGGAAGAAGCCCTGGAATTCTTACACTTGGGGTAGAATATATGGTACTTTTTTTTCTGTAAATCAGGAATTTAATCCTCTTATAACTGTTTAATTATCCAACTATATGCTTAATAAAGCGATAAAATTCCTAATCGAGAATAAACTCGTCGCCGTTTTAATGCTCACCCTATTTGTAGGTTGGGGTATTGTCAACGCACCCTTTGGTTGGGATACAGGTTTTTTACCTTCTGATCCCGTTGCAGTAGATGCCATTCCCGATATTGGGGAGAATCAGCAAATTGTTTTTACCAAATGGCAAGGCCGATCTCCACAAGATATTGAAGACCAGATTACATATCCTTTAACGACCTCATTACTGGGTATTCCTGGAGTAAAAACAATTCGTAGTTCTTCTATGTTTGGTTTTTCCAGTATCTACATCATTTTTGAAGAAGATAAAGAGTTCTATTGGTCTCGTAGCAGGATTTTAGAGAAGTTAAATTCGCTGCCAGCTAATTTATTGCCAGATGGTGTAAATCCTTCCTTAGGACCAGATGCGACAGGTTTAGGTCAAATATATTGGTACACTTTAGAGGGTCGTGATGAAAAGGGGAATGTAACCGGTGGCTGGGATTTACAAGAACTGCGCAGCATTCAGGATTACTATGTAAAATATGCTCTTTCTGGTGCAAGCGGGGTTTCAGAAGTAGCTTCTATAGGGGGGTATGTTCAAGAATATCAAGTAGATGTGGACCCAGAAAAAATGCGGCAATACAAGATAGGCCTCAACCAAATTGTCAAAGCAGTAAAAGAAAGCAATCAAGATATAGGAGCACAAACCTTAGAAATTAATCAAGCAGAATATTTAGTTCGCGGTTTGGGGTATATCAAGTCTATAGCCGACATAGAAAATGCGGTAGTTGCTTCAGAAAATTTTACCTCATTGCGCATTAAAGATGTGGCAAAGGTACATTTAGGACCCCAAGCCAGGCGTGGTATCCTGGACAAAGAAGGCGCTGAAGTTGTCGGAGGAGTTGTGGTAGCGCGTTACGGTGCAAACCCTATGGAGGTCATCAATAATGTAAAAGCAAAAATTGAAGAACTCAAAGGTGGACTGCCTTCAAAAGTATTGGCAGACGGGCGTACCTCCCAACTTACGGTAGTTCCTTTTTATGACCGTACAGAGCTTATTGAAGAAACCTTGGACACACTAAGTGAGGCACTGACGCTAGAAATCCTTATTACCATTTTGGTTATTATCATCATGCTCTTCAACCTAAGAGCTTCTATTTTGATTTCTGGACTCTTGCCCGTAGCTGTTTTGATGGTTTTTGTCACTATGAAAATATTCAATGTAGATGCTAATATAGTTGCACTTTCTGGTATCGCCATCGCCATTGGTACTATGGTCGACGTGGGCGTCATTCTAGCCGAAAATATGATTCGGCATATGGATGATGAGAAGTTACGCTTTAGCGAAAGCGGAGTGGAATTCACTACAAATGAAATTATATACAATGCTACAGCTGAGGTTTCAGGAGCTATTTTAACAGCTGTTCTGACGACCATCATCAGTTTTGTGCCCGTCTTTACGATGATAGGCGCCGAGGGTAAACTGTTCAGGCCCCTAGCATTTACAAAAACCATGGCACTTTCGGCCTCTTTAGTCATTGCCTTGTTTATCATACCGCCATTAGCTGCGTATTTATTTAAGAAGAAAAACATTAAAAACTCCTTCAATTATGTGTTGAATATTTCACTGATCGCAGTGGGTCTTTTCGCTATCATTTACGGATACTGGTTGGGATTGATTTTAATTGCATTCGGTAGTACAGCACTGTTAACTTTGAGGAATACGCTTTCGCGAAAGCGTGCCAATCTTATAAACATCATTATAGCATCAGCTGCTATAGTGGTATTACTGGCAACCTATTGGAGACCACTAGGCTTTGATAGAAGCATTCTTATAAATCTAATTTTTGTCTCCATCATTTGCTTTGGAATTCTAGGGGTATTCTCTGTATTGAGAAGGTATTATGGTCAGATTTTAAGATGGGCATTAGCAAACAAGCTTTTGTTTTTAGTGATTCCTGCAGCCGTACTTGTTTCTGGTGTATGGATCATGAATAACACAGGAAAAGAATTCATGCCGTCACTTAATGAAGGCTCCTTCCTCTTAATGCCTACTTCTTTACCACATGCTGGTGCCGAAGAAAACAAACGCGTACTCCAGCAATTGGATATGGCAGTAGCTAGCATTCCAGAGATAGAAACTGTAGTGGGTAAATCTGGTCGAACGGAAAGTGCGCTAGATCCAGCACCGCTTTCTATGTATGAAAATATGATTCAGTACAAGTCTGAATACATGCGCAATGAGGATGGAGAGCGACAGCGTTATAAAGTGGATGCAAACGGACTTTTTATAACAAAAGGCGGCCTTCTTGTCATCAATCCTAATACCGATATCGCGGCTGATAATAAGGAATACGATGCTTCAAAATTAAGGGATCCATTTAACATAGAAGATAAACATCTGGTGCAAGATGAAGATGGTGAATACTATCGCAACTGGCGACCTGATATTAATAGTCCAGATGATATATGGAATGAAATCGTCAGGGTGACCAAGTTGCCAGGGGTGACCTCTGCTCCTAAATTACAACCTATTGAAACCCGACTGGTCATGTTGCAAACAGGAATGCGTGCACCTATGGGAATCAAAGTGAAAGGTCAAGATTTAGCACAAATTGAAGCTTTTGGGTTGCGATTAGAAGACATTATCAAACAAGCCGAAGGTGTGAAAGAACAAGCGGTTTTTGCAGACCGTATTGTAGGCAAGCCTTATTTATTAATCGATATCAAACGCGAGCAATTAGTACGATACGGTATATCGGTTATGGATGTTCAGCAAATTTTACAAGTGGCTGTTGGTGGAATGCCATTGACACAAACGGTAGAAGGTCGAGAACGTTATGGGGTGCGCGTGCGTTATCCAAGAGAATTGAGGAGCAATCCAGACGATCTTAAAAAGATTTATGTTCCAGTAGAAAATGGCAGCCCTATTCCTTTGGGAGAGCTGGTAGACATACGTTATGAAAAGGGTCCACAAGTGATTAAAAGTGAAGATACTTTTTTGATAGGTTATGTGCTGTTTGATAAGCTCGATGGATTTGCCGAAGTAGATGTTGTAGAAAATGCCCAAGCTTTAATCCAACAAAAAATAGCTACTGGCGACTTAATCGTGCCTAAAGGAATCAGTTATCAATTTACAGGAACTTACGAAAATCAATTGCGTGCAGAGGAGACACTTTCAGTGGTGGTCCCATTAGCACTGATCATTATTTTCCTCATACTTTATTTCCAGTTCAAATCTGTAGGTACTTCGCTTATGGTGTTTTCAGGTATAACAGTAGCTTTTGCCGGTGGTTTTATAATGATATGGCTCTATGGTCAAGATTGGTTCTTTAATTTCAGTTTTTTTGGCGAGAATATGCGCGACCTATTTAACATGAAAACCATCAATTTAAGTGTGGCTGTTTGGGTTGGTTTTATAGCCTTGTTTGGTATAGCGACTGATGACGGTGTGGTTATGGCAACCTACCTCAAGCAAACCTTTGACCGTGAAAAACCAGTGGATATAAAAGGCATACGTCACGCGGCATTAGAAGCTGCTCAGCAACGTATCCGTCCTTGTTTGATGACTACAGTAACTACCATCCTTGCCTTACTTCCAGTATTGACCTCAACTGGAAAAGGAAGCGATATCATGATCCCAATGGCGATCCCAATTTTTGGAGGAATGGTAATCGATATAACTTCCTATTTCTTGGTGCCTGTTCTTTACAGTTGGAGAGAAGAATTTTTTCTTTCGCGAAAACTCCCTAAAATTGAGGAATCAATAATCAAGACTAAAGAATTAAAGTGAAAAGTTTAAAGTGAAAAACTAAAAGTGAAAAGTGAAAAGTGGAAAGTGGAATGTGGAAGTTGGATGTTGGAAGTTGGAGGTTAAAGAATCGATAATTAAAATTTTAAAAATGATACAATCGTATAAAGATTTAGAGGTGCATAAAATGTCTTTTGCTTTGGCAATGGAGATATTTTGGGTCACTAGAAAATTTCCGAAAGAAGAAGTTTATTCTTTGACGTCGCAAATTGTTCGGTCGTCTAGATCTGTAAGCGCCAATATTAGTGAAGGCTGGGCAAAACGGGTTTACGAAGGTGTTTTTAAACAACATCTGATACATTCTTTAGGTTCCAATTCTGAAACTGAAGACTGGCTGAATTATGCTTCGGAATGTGGATGCCTGACCAAGGCTTCACACAATGAGCTAATTGAGAAGAACAATTCAGTTGGCAGAATGCTGACCAAGCTCCATCAAAACTGGAAAAGCTATGAAAAATAGAATATCAAATAAGGAAGGAAGTAACGAGTGGAAGTTGACGAAAAATCAATTTCCAGCTTCCAGTTTCCAGCGGCTAATAGCGCTAATCATTGTAACAGCGCTTCAAAACATCGCTTCAGCGCAAACCTTAGAACAATACATCAATACAGCCCAACAAAACAATCCAGAAATCCAGGCTTACAACCTCCGCTACAATATCGCTGAAGAAAAAGTAAATGAAGTGGACTGGATTCCCAATACAGAATTGAGCGCAGGCTATTTTGTAAGCGAGCCAGAAACCAGAACAGGAGCTCAGCGCGCTAGATTTTCAGCAAGACAAATGTTGCCTTGGTTTGGTACAATTACCGCGAGAGAAAATTATGCAAGCTCCATGGCAGATGCCGAATTTGTTGAAATAGCCATTGCAAAACGCAAATTGGCGCTAGCTGTTTCTCAATCCTATTACAGTCTTTATGAAATTAGAGCAGAACAAAGTGTTCTCGATGAAAATATCCAACTCTTAAAAACCTACGAACGTCTGGCGCTTAACTCTATAGAGGTGGGTAAAGCAACAGCGGTAGATGTGTTGCGATTACAGATCAGACAGAATGAGTTGCAACAGCAAAAGGAAGTTTTAGAAGAAGCCTATTTAGGAGAACAGGCTGCCTTTAATAAGCTGCTCCATCAAGAGGGTGCCAAAATGATAACAGTACTTGAAGAGTTGTTGTTACCTGAAGAAGATATAGCTTACGCAGTAGATGTCTTAAGTCTTCATCCGGAGTTACTCAAGTACGATAAGCTCTATGAATCCATCACTCAATCAGAGTTGTTGAATCAAGCGGAACAAAATCCTATGATAGGCATTGGAGTGGATTATGTACCTGTTTCTGAGCGTCCTGATATGAATTTTAGCGATAACGGTAAGGATATATTCATGCCTATGTTATCGGTCTCTATTCCTATTTTTAATAAGCAATACGATTCCAAAAGCAAACAAAACGAACTACGTCAGTTAGAAATCGCAGCTCAAAAAGACAACCGATTGAATGTGTTAGAATCCGCTTTCGCGAAAGCGATATCACAACGCAATCAAGCTCGAATCAAATTTAATACACAACAAAAAAACTTAAAACAGGCCCAAAGTGCCGAAGAAATTCTCATCAAGAATTACGAGACCGGAACCATTGATTTTAATGACATTCTTGATATACAAGAGTTGCAATTGAAATTTCAGATCAATCAAATAAAAGCAATAACCATATACTACAGGCAGAGTGCAGTAGTTAATTATTTAATAATTCAATAAATCAAAAACAATGAAAAATTTAAAATCAATCTTAGGAGCAATGCTCCTCATGGCAACTATTTCAATCGTGTCTTGTAAAGAAAACGAGGCAGAGGCAAAACCAGCAACCGAAGTAGATCAAGGAGATGAATACACTTCTGCTTACGTATGTCCTATGCATTGTAAAGACAGCGGTAGTGATAAAGAGGGTACTTGTGATTCTTGTGGCATGACACTCATAAAAAATGAAGAACATACCGCAAACGGTCATACCCACGAATAAAATAGCGGTCTATAAACTTAATTATAAAACCAGCGGTCTTCTTGTAAAGCAATTCAAATCCTTGACAAAGATGTATAGGATTACTTGCCAAAACATGGAGGTTAGGAACAGTATGCTTTGATCAAATGTAGTTAAGGTTACCCTTAACTGGAACAAAACATGCTGTTTACACTGCATAATTTAGTATCTTAAGAACAAAAGAATGCTCCAATGAAACACACCTATCACATACACGGAATGACCTGTAATGGTTGCCGTAGTCACGTTGAAAAAACACTTTCTGAAGTGGATGGTGTGAGCAACGCATCTGTCAACTTGGAAAAAGAGGTGGCTATAATTGAAATGGAATCGCATATTCCTATAGAGACCTTTCAAGAAGCCTTGAAAAACGATGGCGGTAGCTATTCCATTCATAAATTGGGGTATCAACCAGATGTAGTTGATCAACCGGATGAGGTTTCGGCCTCCACGGGAACTAAAGGAACTGGAACTTTCTATTGTCCCATGCACTGCGAGGATGACAAAACCTATAACAAGCCAGGCGACTGTCCGGTCTGTGGGATGGATCTCGTAGAAGAACAAAATTTATCAGTCACTACGAGTGAACAGTGGACTTGTCCTATGCACCCAGAAGTGGTGAAAGACGAATCTGGAGCTTGTCCTATTTGTGGTATGGACTTAGTCCCAATGCAAGCAGATAGTTCTGCAGAAGAGAAGACCTATCAAAAGTTATTGAAGAAATTCTGGATCGCACTTGGGTTGACCTTGCCCATTTTTTTGATCGCGATGAGCGAGATGATTCCTGACAATCCGCTCTATGAGGTGATGGAACAAAAAGGGTGGAACTGGATCCAATTTGGCCTCTCCATCCCTGTTGTGTTTTATGCAACTTGGATGTTCTTTGAGCGTGCCTATAGAAGTATAAAAACCTGGAATCTTAATATGTTTACCCTTATTGGTATAGGTGCTAGTGTGGCGTGGTTATTCAGTGTTTTTGGAATGTTGTTTCCAGACTTTTTCCCAGAGCAGTTTAAAACAGCATCAGGAGCAGTGCACGTTTATTTTGAAGCCGCTACCGTGATTCTGACCTTAGTATTGATGGGTCAGGTATTGGAAGCGCGTGCGCATAGCAAAACCAACTCTGCAGTCAAGGAATTATTAAAGCTCGCGCCTAATAAAGCAGTGCGTGTTGTGGATGGAAATGAAGAAGAGGTATCCATTGACCAAATTCAAAAAGGGGATATGCTAAGGGTGAAGCCAGGCGATAAAATCCCTGTGGATGGTGTAATTACAGAAGGAAAAACTACGGTGGATGAATCCATGATCTCTGGAGAGCCTATTCCTGTGGACAAAGCTAAGGACGACAAAGTCACTAGCGGTACCATTAACGGCAATCAATCCTTTTTGATGAAAGCCGAAAAAGTAGGAAGTGATACCTTACTTTCTCAAATCGTAAAAATGGTAAACGATGCCAGTCGCAGTCGTGCACCTATTCAAAAGTTAGCCGATACTGTTTCTGGATACTTTGTTCCTGTAGTGGTGGTAATTTCTCTGATCACTTTTGTTATTTGGGCGATTTGGGGTCCAGAGCCAGCCTATGTATATGCCTTAGTCAACGCTATTGCAGTGCTGATTATCGCCTGTCCTTGTGCGCTAGGATTAGCAACCCCCATGTCCGTTATGGTAGGAGTAGGTAAAGGGGCACAAAATGGAGTGTTGATTAAAAATGCAGAAGCCCTTGAGAAAATGGATGAGGTAGATACCTTGATCATTGATAAAACAGGAACCATTACGGAAGGGAAACCAACGGTGGAGAAAATAGGGGTTTTTGGAGATCGTCCCGATAGCTATAGGGACGAAATAACCCAACTTATAGCATCCCTCAACAGTTCCAGCGAGCATCCACTTGCTGAAGCTACGGTGAAATATGCCAAGGAAAAGAAAGTCGAACTCTCAAAAACCGAAAACTTTAGTGCCGTTACGGGTAAAGGAGTCGAAGGAAGCGTTGATGGTAAAAAACTGGCGTTAGGAAATGCCAAAATGATGGAATACGCAAAAGCTTCCATAACGTCAGAAATGGAAACTGAGGTACAGTCCTTTCAGAAACAAGGGAAGACCGTTTCTTACTTGGCTATAGATGGTGAGCTGTCTGGATATGTGGTCATAGGTGATAAAATCAAAGCAACTAGCGCTAAGGCTATCAAAGAGCTGCAAGAAAAAGGTATTGCCGTGATCATGCTCACTGGTGACAACCACGATACGGCTCAAGCGGTCGCCAGCGAACTCCACCTAGCCGATTTTAAAGCAGGTATGTTACCAGAAGACAAGCTCCGAGAAGTTACCAAATTACAAGAACAAGGTAAAGTGGTTGCCATGGCAGGTGACGGTATCAACGATGCACCGGCACTTGCTAAAAGTGACGTAGGTATTGCGATGGGGACCGGGACTGATGTTGCCATCGAAAGCGCTATGATTACCTTAGTAAAAGGCGATTTACACGGGATCCTAAAAGCAAAAAACTTAAGCCATGCAGTGATGAAGAACATCAAGCAAAACTTGTTTTTTGCACTGATTTATAACACATTGGGAGTGCCTGTAGCCGCCGGAGTATTATTTCCTTTTTTCGGAATATTATTATCGCCTATGATTGCAGCGCTAGCGATGAGTTTTAGCTCTGTTTCAGTTATTGCAAATGCCTTAAGACTCAAATCAACATCAATTAATTAATCTATACTTATTATGAAATACACAATTATTTTTCTAAGCCTTGTACTAATGAGTGCTTGTAAAGAAACCTCAAAGGAGGTGGACGTTGCACAAGATAACCAAGTACCGCAGCAAGAAACTACTCAAGCTGAGCCTGTCAAGAAAAAACCATTGAGTCCGCATACCAGCGCGATGGCTATGATAGGTGATGCACACATCCATTTCGACTATTCATCACCTGGAGTTCGCAATCGTATTGTTTTTGGAGGCTTACTTCCTTATGATGTGGTATGGCAGGCAGGCGCGCACCAAGCAACCTGGATGGAGACCAATAAAGACCTAAGTATTGCCGGTAAGGATTTGAAAGCAGGTAAATATGGTTTTTTTGTAATTCCGAATGAGAAAGAATGGACCCTTATTTTCAATAGCAACTGGGACCAACACGGCAAGGATGAATACGATGAAAAAGATGATGTATTGCGATTTAAGATCACTCCTAAAACTGCCGAAGCTATTCAAGAACATTTAGAATACAAAGTGACCAAGACCAGCGACAGCTCAGGTATAATAGCTTTGAGTTGGGAAAAGATCCATATCGAATTTCCTTTTGAAGTAAAGTAACATGGTAAAAAGAAAAACAGCACTTAAAATTAGAAAAGCACATCGGTATTTAGGTATCTTTTTAGGGATTCAGTTTTTAATGTGGACCATTAGTGGCCTGTATTTCAGCTGGACAGATATTGATGAGATACATGGCGACCAATTCAAAAAGGAAGTGCCAAATCAAACTGCATTTTTAGATTTGTTGGGAAGCTCTGAGTTGAAGATCCAAGAGCCTATTCGGTCCTTGGAATTGCTAGATATCGCAAATTCACCTTATTACTGGATTAATGAAACAGTACTTTACAATGCCCGTACAGGAGCAAAGAAAATAGAACTAACCGCAGATGAGGCCATCAAAGTAGCAGAGCGCTACATGCTCTCAGACTTAGAGTTGGATCACATACAACGTATTGAAACTGTAGATGATCACCACGAGTACCGTGGCAGACCTTTGCCGGCTTATGAGATCACCTACAAGAGCGATGAAAACCTTAAAGCTTACGTAGCTATAGAGAATGGAGCTTTTCAAACTGTTCGTCATCGGGATTGGCGGTGGTTTGATTTTTTATGGATGACGCATACCATGGACTATCAAGGACGTGATGATTTTAATACCATCGTCCTTAGGGTATTTTCTCTATTGGGATTAATTACCGTGTTCAGTGGCTTTTTACTCTGGTTTACCAGTTCGCCGACGATTAGAAAAATTAAAAAATAGAATTGGATAATAGAAGGAATTCATAAAAGCACATTTATGGAGTATAATGACAAAATGAAGAAAAATAACTAGTAGTATTTGGGCGCCCGAGCGCGCTTTCGGCTCTATCTTTTTTATGCCTAAAAAGTCACAAAAAAGGATGCCACCTCAATCCCTGGCGCAGGTTTGTGCTGACCATGAAAATTAAAAATTATGAAAAAGAATATTTTATATATAGGAATTGCAGTAGTCGCAGGCTTGTTGGCGGGGTGGCTCTTATTTGGAAATAATAGTACTGAGACAAGTTCAAGTACAGAGGTGTCTGATACTCACGATCATTCTAGTGAAACAGCACAACAAATGTGGACCTGCTCCATGCACCCACAAATCATGCAGTCAGAACCAGGAGATTGCCCTATTTGCGGTATGGAGCTTATTCCAGCCCAATCCAGTGCAGAAGGTCTTGCAGCAAATGAAATCAAAATGACCAAAAACGCCATGGCACTCGCTAATATTCAAACCACAAAGGTAGGTAGCAGTGTGGCTTCTGATGATGAGGGAATGATGTCACTGTCTGGGAAGATTGCTGCTAACGATGAAAACAACACTGTTCAGTCCAGTTATTTTGATGGTCGTTTGGAACAACTGAATATAAGTTACGAAGGCCAGCAAGTAAGTCGGGGACAATTATTAGCCACGATATATGCACCTCAACTGGTAGCAGCTCAACAAGAATTAATTACAGCAGCTTCTTTAAAAAAATCTCAACCAGAATTGTATCAAGCGGTAAGAAATAAATTAAAGAATTGGAAACTTTCAGAAAGTCAAATTAACGCTGTAGAGTCCTCAGGGAATGTAAGAGAAAATTTCCCGGTTTACGCAACGGTTTCAGGAACAGTGGCGCAAGTCATGGCTGCAGAAGGCGATTATTTAAAACAAGGACAACCTATTTTAAAACTAAATAACTTGAATTCGGTTTGGGCAGAATTTGATGCTTATGAAAGTCAAATAGCTAGACTTAAAGTAGGACAACAAATAAAAGTAACCACCAATGCATATGCTGATAAGGAATTTGATGCCACCGTATCTTTTATAGATCCTATGCTTAACAATGCTACTCGTACGATTACCCTAAGAGCAACACTTAAAAATACAGAAGGTATTTTTAAGCCGGGAATGTTTGTTACTGGCAAATTAAAAGGAGAAATAAATAGGAATGATGCATCACTTACTGTTCCTGCAAGTGCTGTGATGTGGACGGGAGAACGTTCCTTGGTTTACATTAAAACAAATCCCAACGAACCTGTTTTTGAAATGCGTGAAGTGAGCATTGGTAGTCGTAGTGGTGAAAATTATACAATTACTGCCGGCCTTCAAAATGGCGATGAGATTGTTACCAACGGTACGTTTACGGTGGATGCAGCTGCTCAATTACAAGGTAAAAACTCCATGATGAACCAAGGGAAGCAAGAGGTCTCTGAAGTGCCCTTGTCTGAAATGAAAATGAAATTCTCAGAGAGTTTTCAAAAGGACTTTAAAAAGGTTCTACAATCTTATTTGCAAATGAAAGATGCTTTTGTGAACAGTGATGCTGAAAAGGTTTCCGCTTTCGCGAAAGCGACATCAAAATCTTTAAAGGCTGTAGCTATAGGAAGTCTGGGACAAATGGAGCAATCTCATATTAAGAAAAGTATTGAAATGCTCAATGCTATTGCTAAAAATGAAAACCTAGAAAACCAGCGAGATCATTTTGTTGTGCTTAATGAGAACATGGTAGTTATCGCAATGAATGTAGAAGGAGCAAGTCCCATATACGTTCAGAAATGTCCTATGGCTAACAACAACAAAGGTGCTGTCTGGTTGAGTACCGAAAAAGACATAAAAAATCCGTATTACGGAGATGCGATGTTGACCTGTGGGAGTGTGATTGAAGAGATCAATTAATACACATAGCAAAAGCTTAGAACCCTATAAAAGGAACCACATATATGAAACCACGCTATAAAAACAGCGTGGTTTTTTGGTTGTTTTCTTTTTAGTGTCTATCCTTTAGAAGACGGAACAGCACAGCTAGCCGCTTCTTTTTTTATACCTAACTTCATCAAGATGGTTTCTAATAAGCACCACTTTGTAAAAGCAGATTGTATCAAGTTTACTCCTATAAAAACCGTAAACCACATCCAATTCGGGTTGACATAAACCGTTAGTACAACACTCAATAATACCATGGTACCTGCGATTATTCTAAAATATTTGTTTAACATAATTCTTGTTTTTTTTTTTTGAAATTTATTTATAAGAACAGCTGTTAGCTTAACAGGGTCCTGACTTTTAATGAGGTATGCAACTCTAATATCCGTTGATAGTTCCAGCGCAGCTGGAACGCTCAACTTTGCAAATTGCTATTTATAATTTTTCTTTTCTATCATGTAATACACCAGTGGCACGACCAATAAAGTGAGCACTGTAGAAACAATAGTTCCACCCATTAAGGAGATGGCCAGTCCTTGGAAAATAGGGTCAAATAATATGACAAAAGCCCCAATAACCACGGTTCCAGCTGTTAATAAAATAGGTGTCGTACGTACAGCTCCAGCTTCAATAGCGGCTTGTTTTAAAGGCACGCCTTCGTCAGTTCGTAAATTGATAAAGTCAATAAGCAACACCGAGTTCCTGACCATAATTCCCGCCAAAGCAATCATTCCAATAAATGAGGTAGCGGTAAAGAAAGCACCCATCAACCAGTGACCTAAAATAATACCGATTAAGGATAATGGTATGGCTACCATCATCACTATAGGCGCTTTGAAATTTTGAAACCATCCTACAATTAAAATATAAATCAAAATGATAGCACCCAAGAAGGCGATACCTAGATCTCTAAATACTTCTAGCGTAATTTGCCATTCACCATCCCACTTGACCGTGTAATCATCTTCAAAGTCTGGTTGTCCCAAGTACATTTCGTTAATTGCATATCCTTCTGGCATAGGTATGGCTTTTAACTTTTCTTCCATCCCTAAAATAGCATAGGCGGGACTTTCTAGTTCGCCGGCCATATCGGCCATGACATAGACTACTCGTTTTTGATTCTTACGATAGATGCTTTTAGCACTTGTGGTTTTTGTAATATCAACCAAATCAGCAATAGGTATCATATCCCCTTGATTTGATGTCACACGTAATTGTGAAATATCTTGCACGGTGGATTTTTCTTTTTCGTCAAGCGCCAAGACAATTCCTATTTGTTGCACCGCATCTTCATCGTAGAGCGAAGTGATCGGACGGTTAGACAAAGCTAAATTCATGGTTTGAGCAATTTGTTGAGGAGCTACTCCATACAACATTGCTTTTTCCTTGTTAATAGTGAATTGATATTCTATTTGGTCGTCTTCAACCATCCAGTCTATATCCACCACATCATCAGTGTTCTTCAGGATGTTTTTAACCTCCTTAGCTACCGCTATTTGCCCCTCGTAGTTAGGTCCATAGACCTCAGCAACAATAGTAGATAATACAGGTGGTCCTGGTGGAACTTCTACCAGCTTGACATTAGCGTTATACTTAGCCGCAATCTTTTTAATGTCTGGTCGGAATAGGCTTGCAATGTCATGACTCTGTGCATCACGTTCCCCTTTATCAATCAGGTTGACCTGAATGTCTGCCATATTACTACCACCACGTAAATCATAGTGACGGACCAATCCGTTAAAAGTAATAGGCGCAGAGGTACCTATATAGTTTTGGTAGTTAACTACTTCAGGTCTTGAAGACAGGTATTGAGCAATTTCTTGAGTGACCACACCAGTGCGCTCTAGCGTAGTTCCTTCGGGCATATCAATGATTACTTGAAATTCGTTTTTGTTATCAAAAGGAAGCATTTTTACAGCGACAGAATTGGTGAAAAACAAGCCCATAGTAGCTAATAAAATTACGAAGGTACCCCCTAAGAACAACCAACGTGTGGAGCGACTTTCCATCAAAGGACGTTGGAATTTAGCATACAACCTGTAAATCAAAGTTTCTTCTAGTGGTTTTTCTGCTTTTTTAACAGCTCCTTTTTTCTCTTTTTCTCTTAAGAAAATATATCCCAAATAAGGGGTAATCGTAAGGGCTACAAAGAGTGATAATATCATAGCAATAGACGCTCCTATAGGCATAGGAGCCATATAAGGTCCCATCAGTCCAGATACAAATGCCATAGGTAATACCGATGCGATCACCGTAAACGTGGCAAGTATGGTAGGGTTTCCAACTTCGTTAATGGCGTATAGTGCTGCCTCCTTAAAGGGTAGGCGTTTCATTTTAAAATGCCGGTGCATGTTCTCTGCAATAATGATGGAGTCATCCACCACAATACCCGTCACAAAAACTAAGGCAAAAAGCGTGATCCTGTTCAAGGTATAATCCAATGCGTAATAGCTTAATAGGGTCAATGCAAAGGTGATAGGTACTGATAAAAACACCACTAACCCACCGCGCCAGCCCATAGCAAGCATCACTACAAATGTTACGGCAAAGATAGACCCGATGAGGTGCAGGAGTAGTTCAGATACTTTTTGAGAAGCTGTTTCACCATAATTTCTAGTGATTTCTACATGAACATCGTCAGGTATAAGGGTCTTGCGTAAATGCGCCACTCTATCTATAATAATATCTGCAATTTTCATGGCATCGGCACCTTTGCGTTTTGCAACAGATAAAGTCACGGCAGGATATTCAGATAGGTAATCTGTTTTTTTATCACTTCCTTGACCAAAACCTATGCTCACGTAACTCTGTGGTACTTGTGGACCGTCTATGATTTGAGCTACTTGCTTTAAATAAATGGGTTGATTTTGTTGCACTCCGATCACCAGGTTTTCTACATCGGTGACACTCGTAAGGAATTTGCCTGTGTTGACCGTAAATTCGGTATCATTTCTATCAAAAGTACCGGAGTTTAACTGGGCATTATTTGCCTTGATCATTTTAGAAACCGACATAAAATCCAGACCGCTGGCAGCTAATTTATTCTTGTCCAGTACTACGCGCAACTGACGTTCACTGCCACCTATTTTATGTGTAATGGCAACATCGTTTACTTTTTCAATTTCGGCTTTTAGTTCTTGTGCCATTTGTCCCAATTGAAAACCGTTATAGTTTTCACTCCACAGGGTTAGTCCTAACATCGGGACATCATCTATGGCACGTGTTTTTACCAGCGGCATACTAACCCCTTCTGGCATCTGATCCATATGTTTGTTGATCTCGTTGTAGAGCTTCACAAAACTACGTTCAATATCTTCTCCTACATAAAACTGTACAATGACCATTCCTTGTTCTTTCATAGAAGTAGAATAGACATATTCCACTCCTTTGATGTTTGAAATGAGTTGTTCCAGAGGTTTGATCACACGGGATTCTACCTCGGTAGGGCTGGCGCCAGGGTATCCCACAAAAATATCGGCCATTGGGACGTCTATTTGTGGTTCTTCTTCTCGCGGTATTAAAAACGAGCTGTACACACCTACGACCATAAATACGATCATTAAAAGCACTGTCAGCTTTGAATTCATAAAGACTTTGGCAATTTTGCCGGCTACTCCTTCTTTCATTAGGTATATTTTTTGAGCGTTTTAAATGGCTTGTCGATTTCTGTCGAGAGCTGTCTGTCTTTTTTGGCGCTTTTCGCGAAAGCGAAAACAATTATAAAAAAGAGGTTGACGGCTATGCTTAACGCGGTATTTAGTTATTGAATGGACACTTTTGCCCCGTTGAAAAGTTTGCCGTTTGCAGTGAGAATAAAGCTCTCCTCTACATTGAGTCCAGATAGCACCTCTACCTGATCACCTACATTTCTACCCAATCGCAACCATCTTAACAAGGCTGTATTGCTCTCGCTTACGGTGTAAACGCCAGAGAGCTGCCCGTTGGTGACCAGTGCAGATGTAGGGATCAACATACTGTTGTTGGTGGCCTTTCTCTCTACAGGGAAATTTACTGTAGCAAACATTCCTGATAGTACTGGCACCTCTGTTTTGTCTAAGGCAATTTTCACTAAGTACTGACCGCCGGTTTGCTGGGCAGAAGTGCTTACTTCTTTCACGCTACCAGCAAGTGTTTTATCGATAGAGCTGATCATCACATTCACTTTAGTGCCTGATATGATTTGCGATATTTCGCTTTCTGGAACTAGTGCCATCACTTCAAAATTGCCCGGAGCTTCTATGGAAATAAGCGGCTGTCCTGGATTTGCCATATCGCCTTTCTTCACATTCTTACTGGTAATAACACCGCTAAATGGTGCAGTTATATTGGTATAAGCAAGTTGTGCATTGATTTCATTTTTCATTTGCTTTGCACTTTCTAATCGTGCTTTTGCCATATTAAAATTGGCCGTCATATCATCCAGTTCCTTTTGTGATGCGCTATTCTCAGCAAACAAGTTTTTAAAACGATTGTAGTCTTTTTGAGCATTGTTAAAGGCGACGGTAGCTTCTGTGATACCCGCATTTATTTGGGCTCTTTGGGCCTGTAAATCGGTATTGTTGATGGAAATCAATAATTGTCCTTCATTCACTTGATCACCAACATTTGCAGCAACGCTGTTGACATAACCCATCATACGTGTGCTTAATTGTGCGCTGTTTGCAGCTTGTACTTTACCGCTTACTGCTAGAAAAGAACTGTTGGTGTTATCGGTAACAGCTTGCACTGTGACAGGAATTGCTTCCGTAAGGTTTTCTATAGTGGAAGCCTTTTTGTCACCACAACTTGTGGCGAGTAAAGCAATAAGTATGCTGCTTATGATATATATGTTTTTCATTCTTTTTGTTTTATAGTGAGCTAGTATCTAAATGTTTTATGGGATCGTCGATTGATATTATGTTGTTTTAGTCAAAAAGTTGAGGTAGGCTTGTGCATAATTGAACTCAAAAATGGTTTGATAGTATTCCATCTGTTTTTGAGCAAATTGTGTTTCGGCACCTAATAAGTCTGAAGTTTTTTCAAGACCTTCTTTAAATCGATTGGTACGTATGCGCAATGATTCCTGAGACTGTTCTAAAGCGAGTTCAGATAGTTTTAATCTGTTACCGGCATCGGTAAGCATGCGCAGTGCTTTGTTGAGCTCGAGTTTGCTTTGTGATATATATCGCTCATATTCCAGCTTTGATTTCTCTAGTGTGGCTTTACTTTTTTGGGCTTGACCTATGCGTTGAGATCCTTTAAAAAGATCCCAACTCAATTGTGCCCCAACCACATAGCCATTGGTACTAGCTTGAAAGAGGTTGTCATCATATAATTCGTAAGATCCAAAGGCGTTCAATCTAGGTAGAAAAGCCATTTTATCTGCTTTGTTTGCAGCCTCGTAAGCATTGGTAGCCAGCTGCATTGCTCTGATATCTGATCTGTTTTCTGAGAAGTCATTTTCTTTAACCCTAATGGTTTGCACAGCGAGACTATCGCTAGGTTGATATACGACATAACTTTCATCATTCATTAAAAAGGATAAGTAGTTAGAAGCGTTTTGAACATTGCTTTGCGCGGTTTGTAGCTGGTTTTGAACTTCTGTAACACGCACCTCGACGTTAAGTACATCAGCACGTTGTAAATAACCTTGCTTAAATCTGTCTTGAGCAAGTTTTAAATTTGCTCTGGCAGCTTCTTCTGCTTTTTCTAAGACTGCGACTCCTTTATAAGCCAATTGCAATTGCATATATGCTTTTTCGACTTCAAAAGAGAAGTATTCCTCCGTACGTTGTCTTTTTAATGACATGGCTTCCATAGAAGCTCGAGCTGCTTTGCGCTGATACAAGCCGTCTAAGTTGATCAATGGCTGCTGCACCTCTAATACCGTAGCAAAGTTTTGAACGCGGTCTGGATTGTTTAACAAGTCTGGATTAAAATCATTTTGGGTTAAAACCCCTTGATTCAGTTTAGATCCAAATGCCATCAATGGATTGGTTGTTAAAATTCCGGTATGGCTGGCAGTTATATTGGGTAAAAACACCGCCTTGGTCTGATTGAAATCAGCTTTTGCCTCCATAAATTCCTGTTGCGAAATTTTAATAGAGCTGTTGTTTTTAGTGACCTTTATAGCAACTTCTTCTTTAGAAATCAAGACCGTTTGTTGTGCAAACACTTGTGATACAGTCGCAATACTGACTATTATAAAAACTATAATTTTCTTCATTGTTATAAATTGATAGACAAAAGTAGCTCACCTAATTAAAGTTTTATGTGACCTATGTCACACAGCTCTAAAAAAAATAGTCCAATCCCAATTTTATAAGATTCGTTTGAAGTGCATGCCTTAAATTTACGGATTCTATGGATTCACTTACTCAAATAGTATTAGGGGCAGCTGTTGGTGAAGCTGTTTTAGGAAAAAAAATAGGGAACAAAGCGATGCTCTATGGAGCTATTGCTGGAACTATACCGGACTTAGATGTAGCGGCTTCCTACTTTACAGATACGGTAACCGCTCTTTCCATACACCGCGGATTCACACATTCTATTGTGTTTTCGGTACTTTTTGCACCCATTCTAGGTTGGTTGGTTTCTCGTTATGAGACCTATAAAGATTTTAAAGGTTGGTCGTGGTTGTTTTTTTGGGCATTTGTAACTCATCCCATATTAGATGCACATACCACTTGGGGAACACAATTGTTTTGGCCATTTGATTTGAGGCTGGCTTTTAAGACCATATTTGTTATCGATCCGCTGTATACACTCCCGTTTCTAGTGTTTTTAATATTGACGTTAAGACAAAAACGAAGCTCTAAAAAAAGATCTTTTTATAATAGAATCGGGCTCTTAGTTAGTTCTTTGTATTTACTCACTACCTTCTTTTTAAAAGCCAGTGCTTTTTCCCAATTCGAAGCTGCTTTAAAAAACCAACATATTGATTACTTAAAAATAGACACCAGACCAGCTCCATTAAATACGGTACTATGGAGCGCCAATGTAGAAACAGAAAAAGCTTTCTTATTGGGTAATTATTCTTTTTTTGACACCCAACCCATCACTTTTGAAAGTTATCCTAAGAACCATGAGCTACTAGGGGGCCTCATTGAAAATGAATCTGTACAGCGCATGATTGCTATTACAGAGAATTGGTATACGATCACCAAAAAGAATGACCAGCTTTATTTTAACGATTTGCGATTTGGAACTTTAAGTATGGCACCAAAATCACAAAACTTTGTATTTCAATACAAAATAGAGGTTGATCCTACTGGAAACATCAACTTTACGGAGGTAGAAAAAGACACCAGTGACGGTAAAAAGTTGCTAGCTGACTTGTGGAATAGGGTAAAGGGGAACTAGATATCAACTGCTTATGCTAGTGATACTAACAAAATCATAAGCATTAAAACGGCAGGCTGATTTATTTCTGTTTTCTTATTTGAGAAAATTAATAATATTTCTTAATTCCTTTTTTTACATAAAAAAACCTGAGCAAGCCTATTAAAAATAGGAGCGGAGCTATACTGATCAGTATAAAACCTACCCATCTGATATCTGTTAAAATATCTAGTTCGATTATGGCAAAACCAGAACTTATGAATACGATGAATGTTCTGAAATAGGCTAAAAATGTGCGTTCATTAGCTAGATTTGTTCTGTCAATAGCTAATTTATCTGTAAGAGATAGGTCTGACTTTTCCATAACATATTTTATTTTTTCTAAGGCGCCACTTCAACTAATTAGTTCCAGCCTAAGTACCCACCTTTTAAATCATAGATTTCTTGGAACCCAAGACTTATGAGTTGCTTTGCGGCTTTATTGCTGCGACTTCCAGAACGGCAGTACAGGTATACAGGCATTTCTTTGTCCAGTTTATGGATTCCTTCTATAAAAAGCTTAGATTTTAAAAAGTCAATATTTACAGCCCCTTTGATATGGCCGCTCTGAAATTCAGGTGCGGTTCTAACATCTAGCAATTGAACACTGTCCTTAGAAATAGCTTGTTTAAATTCGGTGGCAGAAAGTATCTTAATAGCAGTGTTATCTTGAGCTGTTGCACCAAAAAGGCTGCTTAAAAAAGACAATATTAGTAGTGTTTTAGTTAGGGGCATGGAATTATTTTTTTAAATGAAGTGTCTAATTGATACCGCAGTCTCACAGGTATTACTGCATTAGAAAACGGTCAATTTCTTCTCGCTTGTACCAAAGGGCAATATCATCAATCCTTTTAAAGTGTTGACGGGCATACATAATCTGTTGTTTTTATCCCGGTCTCTTTAATGGCTTTAAAGCCTCCTTTAACATCAATTAAATTATGAACACCTCGACTCTTTAAAATAGAGGCCGCTATCATACTTCTATACCCACCAGCACAATGCACAAAAAAGCTTTGTTCAGGAAAGGAAGCTATATGATCATTAAGAAATTCAAGAGGTGTGTTTTTTGCATCTACCACATGTTCAGAAAGGTATTCACTCTCGTTACGCACATCAAAGACGGGCAAATGTCTTTCATTTTCTTCTTTTTCAAATTGGCTAGCTGTTATAGATGCTACTGTATCGTATTCCATCGCAGCTTTTTTCCACGTCTCAAAACCACCATCTAAGTAGCCTATACTATGGTCAAAGCCTACTCGAGAAAGTCGTGTGAGGGTTTCTTTTTCACGACCTGGTGCAGTAACTAGGAGTAAGGGCTGTTTCACATCGGCAATAAGAGTGCCAACCCAAGGGGCAAAACTACCGTCAAGACCTATAAAAATAGACCTAGGAATATGTCCTTGAGCAAACTCATCTTGAGAACGTACGTCTAAAATAACAGCGCCAGTTTCGTTAGCAGCAGCTTCAAAAGCTTTAGGTGAAAGCGCTTGAGTTCCTCTTTTTAGTATTTGATCAATGTCTTCATAACCCTCCTTATTCATTTGGACGTTAAGCGGGAAATATGGTGGAGGTGCTACTAATCCATGCGTAACTTCATCGATGAATTCCTCTTTGGTCATGTCTGCTCTTAAGGCATAATTCATTTGTTTTTGATTGCCCAAAGTGTCTACAGTTTCCTTCATCATGTTTTTACCACAAGCCGATCCAGCACCGTGGGCAGGATATACAATAACATCATCTGCAAGAGGCATTATTTTATTGCGCAAGCTGTCATAAAGAAAGCCTGCTAAGTCTTTTTCGGTAAGCACCCCTGTTTTTTGAGCTAAATCTGGTCTGCCCACATCACCTAAAAACAAGGTGTCACCACTAAAAATAGCATGGTCTTTACCCTGCTCATCCCTCAATAAATAAGTGGTGCTTTCCATGGTATGACCAGGTGTGTGCAGCGCTATAATGCTCACATCGCCTAGTGGGAACTCTTGTGCATCCTTTGCAATTATCGCATCAAAAGTTGGGTTTGCATTTGGGCCAAAAACTATAGGAGCACCAGTCTTTTTGGAAAGGGTCACATGACCACTAACAAAATCGGCATGGAAATGGGTTTCAAAGATATATTTGATTCTTGCATCATCTTTTTTTGCCCTGTCGAGATAGGGAGTGACCTCTCTTAATGGGTCAATAATAGCAACCTCTCCATTACTTTCTATATAATAAGCACCTTGTGCTAGACAACCCGTGTAAATTTGCTCTATTTTCATTTTCATTTATTTTAATCCGTCGCAAGCTGGAGTGTTTTTTCACTTTCGCGAAAGCGAAACACAACACAGAAAGCGAAAGGAATACTATAAAAGTAGTGCATAGAAGCCTTTTTATCAGTAACTAATGTTACATAATGAGCTCTTTATAAATAATATAGAGGCCCATGATGAGGACAAACCAGCCAAAAGCTTTTTTTAGCTTTTTACCGTCAATAAATTTATTGAGCCAAATGCCAATAAATATTCCAACAATGGAAATTGCGGTAAAGGAGAGTAAAAAAGTCCAGTCTATTTCTAGGTTTTTCACATCACCTAAAAAGCCTATAAGTGATTTAATAGCGATGATAAATAGGGAAGTAGCTACTGCTTTTTTCATAGGTAATTTAGCGAGTAACACCAAGGCAGGAATGATTAAAAAACCACCGCCAGCACCTATAACTCCCGTAATGACCCCTACTACAAGACCTTCTATAATGATGAGTGGGTAATTATAGACAATACTACTTTCTTCCTCAGGCTCTTTGCGTCTGTTGCGTATCATCGATACAGATGCCAGCAGCATGATGAATGCAAAAAATAGCATTATAGCAATATTTTTGGTGACCAGAAAGTCGTCCCATGTAAAAAGTTGTTCAGGAATCGCAGGAATTAAATAAGCTCTAGTGAGGTATACCGCTATAAATGCGGGAACTGCAAAAATGATAGCTGTTTTAAAGTCTACCATTCCTTTCATCATATTTTTAACAGCGCCTACTAGTGATGTAGCTCCTACTACAAAAAGAGAATAGGCGGTGGCTAGCACAGGATTAAATGCTAGGGCGTAAACTAAAATAGGAACGGTAAGTATGGAACCACCACCACCTATGAGCCCCAAAACAAGTCCTATAAAAAGAGCTCCTATATATCCAAGTATTTCGATGCTTTCCATTAAAGAAGTTTATTGTTTAAAGGTAATGTCTATAAAAGCAATGCTTCGTAACAAAAGTTACAAGACCTCAATAAAACTGCGGTGCAGTTCTATTTTACCTATATTTTCCATCTTTTTAAGTAACCTGGATATCACGACACGACTGGTGTTCAAGTCTGCAGCTATATCTTTATGGGTGGTGTAAATATGCTTGCTGTTCAAGATTTTAATTTTATCGTTGAGGTAGTTTTCCAGACGCTCATCCATATTATTAAAGGCAATATTATCTATACTTTCAAGAAGTTCCATCATGCGAGTATGGTAGCTAGCAAAAACAAAGTTGCGCCATGTCTTATACTTGCTCGACCATTCTTCCATTTTAGCTACAGGAATCATGAGTAATTTTACAGGGGTCTCTGTTACTGCGTGTATTTCACTTTTAGTATTTCCTACACAGCAAGTCATTGTCATGGCGCAGGTATTGCCACGTTCTAGATGGTAAAGTAATAGTTCATTGCCTTCCTTATCTGGTCGCATGATCTTAATGCTTCCAGAAAGTAGTAGGGGCATGGATTTGATATACTGACCTGGCTTCATTAAATCCTGGCCAGCAGGAACTTCCATAAAGGTAGCTACATTATTAATTTCTTCTATAAGCGGCAGTTCAAACTGTGATCCGTAATATTCTTTAAGCTCTTGTATCATTAGTAATTTTCAGCTATCTGCGGGTGGTACTTAAAATTGAGATGTGCTCATACGGATTTGTATACAGCTACTATCGCGATAAAGATAGTCAAAGGAGGATTTGCCTGCCCTAAAAGAAGTAACATAATCATAAGTAGCCTCTGTCAATACAATGCCTACAGCATAAAAAACCTTGACGGGTTCCATATAGAAACGAAATGCTATACTGTATTCCAATTCACACCTTGGGTAGCGTTCTCGTACCTTATTCATCTTTGAAATTTTATAGGTGTGGGTCTCTAGAAAGTTCCGTTTGAGGTATTGTGGGTATTTATAGAACAGCTTGCTATGTCATATTGATGTTTTGAACATTGCTTCTACTTTAGATAACTTCAAAGATTTAATAATTACTTAAAGTAATTTTGGTTGCTTATTGGAACATTTTAAATTTGTTATATTTGTTGAGTGACAAAGATATTTTCCTTTTCTATTTCGTTAATCATCCTGATGCAAAGCTTTGGGATTCATGCTAATGATATATCTCAGATAGATGAACTTATGGAGCATGCACAATTTCATAACGAGCAATATGGCGACGGGATACTGGTATTTATTGCAAAGCATTATGGAGAACTAAAGGCAGACCACGCTATAGATCACCAAGAAGAAAAAGAAGATCACGAGCAATTGCCATTCCAGCACCAATGCCACCTTTCTTCCATTTCCAGTTTTATTTTAAATTCTTTTAATGAGGAATTTAAAAGTATGGAACTTCCAGAATTTAATGAACATAATTTCTATTACCAAGAACCTTCCTCATCCCTACACTTAGAAGGACTTTTCCAGCCGCCGAGGCTTTCATAAATTATTCTGGATTATTTTTAAGATCCCTAACATCCTCGTGTTATGGTTATATTCATGTGTATTATATTATGACAAAATGCTTTCACATATTATTAATTTTAGTTTAAAGAACAAGTTTGTTGTTCTTTTATTTACCGCCTTTATTGTAGGATTTGGGCTGTATTCTTTATCACAAATTCCTATAGGTGCCGTGCCAGATGTTACCAACAATCAGGTACAGGTCATCACCACCTCCCGCAATCTTTCTACTCAGGATATGGAGCAATTCATTACTTATCCTGTAGAACTGGAAATGGCAAACTTACCTGGAGTAAAGGAAATCCGTTCGGTTTCTAAGTTTGGTTTATCAGTGGTTACCATTGTCTTTGAAGACGATATGGGAACCTATTTACCCAGACAACTCATAGCCGAAAAAATCAAATCGGCTTCAGATAAAATACCTGAAGGTTTTGGAACACCAGAAATGGGGCCTATCACCACAGGCTTGGGCGAGATATATCAATATATTCTTGATGTAGAACCAGAATTTAAAGATCAATATACCGCCGAAGATCTGAGGACTATTCAAGATTGGATCGTAAAACGCCAACTCTCAGGGATACCAGGGGTGGTTGAGGTGAACACTTGGGGCGGACTTTTAAAACAGTACGAAGTCGCTATAGATACTGAAAAGTTAAATGCTATGGAGATCTCAGCACGAGATGTTTTTACGGCTTTGGAGATGAATAATAGTGTTTCTGGTGGTGGGTATATTGAAAAGGTAAATCAAGCTTTTTTTATTCGAGGTGAAGGACTTGTTTCCTCCTTAGAAGACATAAGGAACATCGTTGTGATCAATAAAAACGGCATTCCTATCTATATTAAAGATGTGGCATCTGTAGGTTTTGGAAATGCCATACGCTTTGGAGCGATTACAGGAAATGGCGAAGGTGAGAAAGTCCTAGGTCAAGTAATGATGCTTAAGGACGCTAATTCTAAAAAGGTGATCGACGCTGTAAAAGAACGCGTGGCTTCTATTTCAAAATCATTACCAGAAGGTGTTTATATCAATCCCTTTCTAGATCGAAGCGAACTTATAGCAAAGACCACTTTTACCGTCAGTGAAAACCTAATCTTAGGTTGTCTGATTGTGATTTTTGTGGTGGTATTACTCTTAGGTAACTTCCGTTCGGGACTGGTGGTAGCTTCAGTTATTCCTTTGTGTTTGCTTTTTGCCTTGTCTTTAATGTATGTTTTTGGGGTAGATGCTAACTTGATGAGTCTGGGCGCTATTGACTTTGGGATCATTATAGATGGCGCGGTGATTATTGTTGAGTTTATAGCTTTTGAAATCACTAGAAAGAAGGCTGAGATTAACGCTTTCGCGAAAGCGGGACAACAAGAATTAAAAGATAAAATCACATTTAATGGCGCGTCCAAAATGATGAACTCTGCCATTTTTGGACAGCTGATCATTCTGATCGTATTCATTCCTATTTTATCGTTGGATGGCGTAGAAGGAAAAATGTTCAAGCCTATGGCTTTGACCTTTAGTTTTGCATTGATAGGGGCGATGATTCTTTGTTTTACTTATGTTCCTGTTGTAGCGTCTATATTCTTAAAACCATCTACGGCAACAGATAAAAATATATCTGTTAGACTAATGAAGTGGCTCAATAAAGTATATGAGCCTGTGATCCATTGGGCTTTACAAAGTAAAAAAATAGTAATGGGAATTGCGATAGGTTTATTAGCCTTCTCCATCTTTCTGTATTCGACTATGGGAGGGGAGTTTGTTCCCACATTAGACGAAGGTGATTTTGTGATTCAGCCCATATTGAAAACAGGAACATCATTGAGCAAAACCATAGAAATAACTACAGAAATAGAACAGATACTCATCAAACAATTTCCTGAGGTCAAGCAAGTAGTCACCCGTATAGGCGCTGCTGAGGTTCCCACAGACCCTATGTCTATGGAAGAAAGTGATGTGATTATTGTATTAGAACCTAAATCAGAATGGACCTCTGCTTCTTCAAAAGATGAGTTGGCAGATAAGTTTAAAGAGGCCCTTGCCGTGATTCCTGGAATGGAAGTAGAATTTACACAGCCTATTGAGATGCGCTTCAATGAATTGATTACAGGAGTGCGAGCAGATATTGCTGTAAAGATTTTTGGTGAAGATTTAGAAATTCTTGCTAAAAAAGGAAGTGAAATAGGTGCCTTAATTGAAAATGTGCCAGGTGCAGCAGATGTTTCTGTGGAGAAAGTAGCTGGGTTACCAGAAATGAGTGTGCAATACGATCGTGCTAAAATCGCCAGATACGGACTTAATATTCAAGAGCTGAATGATATGATATCTATGGGCTTTGCTGGAAAAATAGCAGGAAGTGTTTTTGAAGGTGAAAAGCGATTTGATCTTGTAGTACGACTTGATAAAAACAAACGTCAAGATATAGACAATCTTAAAAACTTGTATGTAGATGTGCCGGCTGGTGGTAAAATACCCTTGAGTGAACTGGCAGATATCAGTTACCAAAAAGGAGCTGCTAAAATATCTAGAGATAATACCAGACGTAGAATAGTAGTAGGGATCAATGTGCGTAATCGGGACCTGCAATCTGTAGTTGACGACATACAAAAACTCATCAATGAAAACGTAAAGTTGCCCGTGGGGTATTCTATCACTTACGGTGGCCAATTTGAAAACCTTCAAAGTGCTAAATCACGATTAATGATTGCTGTACCTATAGCGCTTGTCTTAATATTTGTGCTTTTATACTTTGCGTTCAAATCAGTGAAAGAGGCTTTGATGATCTACTCGGCAATACCACTTGCCGCTGTAGGAGGTATTTTATTATTATGGATAAGAGATTTGCCATTTAGTATCTCTGCTGGAGTTGGTTTTATCGCCTTATTTGGTATTGCGGTATTGAATGGAATTGTACTGATAGAGCATTTTAAAGAATTACAAAAAGAAGGGTTTGAGAGTATGGAAGCTTTAATAAAACAAGGGACTAAAGATAGGCTTAGAGCAGTATTGTTAACCGCTTCTGCAGCTGCATTAGGATTTTTGCCAATGGCAATTTCTACAAACGCCGGTGCTGAGGTACAACGTCCACTAGCCACCGTGGTTATAGGCGGTTTAATAACTGCTACTTTACTCACCTTAGTTGTACTGCCCGTATTGTACGCCTATCTCTATACACCACCTAAAGAAAAGAAGAAAGGCTCTTCTCAAAAGGCTATCGCTGGTGCAAGTGTCTTGGTTTTATTGTTTTCATTGAATGTACAAGCACAGCAACAACCTAAAACTCTAGAAGAGTTGATACCGCTTGCGATTCAAAATAATGAAGGGTTAAAAGCGAGCGCTTTACAGGTAGAGCAATCTGATGCCTTGATCAATAGCGCTTTTAGTTTTGATAAAACCGAAGTTTATTATCATTTTGATGAGAACAACTTAGCTTTTAATGATCAGCCGTTACGAGTTTTTGGAATTCAGCAAAATTTCAGTTTCCCAACGGTTTATTTTTCTGAAAAGAAACGGAACGAAGCCAATTCTACCCTTGTGTTAAACGCATACGATATCAAGGAAAAGGGAATGAAACGTCAAGTGACAACGGCTTATTATAATTATCAAATCTCTAAAGAAAAGGAAGATACCTATAAGCAATTAGATAGTTTATATACTAATTTTTCTAGGATAGCAACCAGACGATTTGAGCTGGGGGAGACCAATTATCTTGAAAAAATTACTGCGACCTCTAAACAAAAGCAAATCCATCTGGCTTACACACAAGTTCAAAAAGAGGTCAGTCTTGCCTACCGCAGTTTACTAAAAGTAATTCAAGTAGATGAAGCTATTGCTATCGCTAGAGAGCCCACTCTCAAGGTAAGTATGCGTACTCTAGAAATAGGGAAGAGCCCAGAAATCAGTTTTTATGAGAGTAGAATAGCCTTGTTAGAAGCAGAAAGCCGTTTTGAAAAGCAAAAATTGCTACCTGATATCAGTCTGAATTATTTTCAAGGTTCCAATTCTCAATTGAATGGCAATCTATATGGGTATCAATTTGGTTTGAAAATCCCTATACTTTTTAGTGGACAATCTTCTCGAATTCAAGCAGCAAAAATAGCAGAAGATATCGCCACAGCAGAATCTAGCGAATATGAAATCCAATTAAGTGCCAAGCTGGATGCGTTACAAGTGAATCTCACCCAGCTTCAAGAGGCTTTAGATTATTATGAGAAGGAGGGCAACATGCTTTCTGAAGAAATTTTAAAAACAGCTGATGGTAGTTTTAGAAATGGTGAAATAGATTTTTACCAGTACATCCAAAGTTTAGAAAGTGCTTATGATATCAAACTAGGCCATCTCGATAAACTCAAGGAATACAATCAAACCATTATTGCCATTAATTACCTAACCCTATAAATAACACGTTATGAAACGTCATATATATACCATAATAACTTTTAGTCTAACTCTTGCCCTTTACAGTTGTGGCGAGCAAAGTAACCCATCTAACCTAGCAGAAGTCGAAAGCACTGCTGCTATTGATAACCGCATTCAGATCACGCAAGCGCAATTTGAACAAAGCAACATGATCTTAGGAGTCCTAGAAGAAAAATCATTTCCTAATATTGTTTCTGTCAACGGTATGATTGATGTACCTCCAGAAAATAGAGCCGTAGTGAACGCTACTATGGGCGGCTATATTAAAACAACCTCTTTATTAGTAGGAGATGTAGTGCGCAAAGGCCAAGTACTCGTAACCTTAGAAAATCCAGAGTTTATAAGGTTACAGCAAGAGTATATGGAAGTGAATGAACAACTTTCCTATCTCAAATCGGAGTATGATAGACAAGTACGTATGAAGGCTGAAAATATTACTTCTCAAAAAAGCTATTTAAAAGCAGAAAGTGAGTACAAAACTGCCGTAGCAAAGCATACAGGCTTAGATAAACAGCTGAGAATGCTGAATATCTTACCATCGAGTGTGCGTGCTGGAAACATCAGTTCTGTGGTGAGTATTTATGCGCCTATTTCAGGAAGTATTACTAAGGTGAATATTTCAAAAGGGAGTTATCTTTCACCAGCCACTGAAATTTTAGAAATCATCGATACAGACCATATTCACTTAGAGCTTTCTGTCTTTGAGAAGGATATCCTGAAGGTAAAAAAAGGACAAGAAATTGACTTTAAAATTCCTGAAGCATCATCAGATACCTATAAAGCAGAAGTGCATTTAGTAGGTACATCCATTGAAGAAAACAGAACGATTAAAGTACACGGTCATCTAGATAATGAAGAGAAAACCCATTTTTTAACGGGTATGTTTATAGATGCAAGTATTATTACAGATTCCGCTTTCGCGAAAGCGGTACCTAATCAAGCTGTAGTAGAAGTAGATGGCGTGTTTTATGTTTTAGTCTTAGATCAAAAGGAAGGCGACACCTATTATTTCAATCAAGAAGAAGTTGAAGTAAAAAGCAGTTATAATGGTTTTACGGTAATAGAAAATAAGAGTAGCTTTGATTCAGACACAAAGTTCTTGACCCAAGGCGCTTTTAATTTAATAGGAGATTAATTATGCATGAGCAAACAATAGAAAAGCATTACATGAATCGCAGCGGCTGGCTAAGAGCAGGAGTCTTAGGAGCTAATGATGGTATACTTTCTACCGCTAGTATCATAATAGGTGTTGCAGCAGCTAGTAGTGCACGGGATCCTGTTTTACTGGCAGGAGTTGCAGGTTTAGTGGCGGGTGCCTTATCTATGGCAGCAGGAGAATATGTGTCCGTTAGTTCTCAGACTGATGTAGAAAAATCTGACCTAGCTCGAGAAAAACAAGAACTTATAGATACGCCTGAGGAGGAGCTTGTAGAACTGGCAAAAATCTACGAGGGAAGAGGCTTAAAGACCGAAACAGCACTGGAAGTCGCTCGACAGTTAACAGCCCATAATGCACTAGAAGCGCATGCAAGAGATGAACTTGGGATACATGAAATGACTGAAGCAAAACCCTTGCAGGCAGCACTTTCTTCTGGAGTTGCTTTTACAGTAGGCGGCTTTTTACCTGTACTAGTAGCTTTTCTAGCACCTTTAAAAGGTATGGAATACATACAGTACGCTTTTGCTATTTTATTCCTAGCAGTGCTCGGCATCGTAGCTGCAAGAGCGGGGGGATCTAACCCAATAAAAGCAGTACTTCGGATTACCTTTTGGGGAACGCTTGCTATGGGATTAACGGCACTTATAGGTCATTTGTTCCAAGTAAATCTCGCCTAAAAAGATAAAAGGGATGAGGACTATTGAGATGGACTACCATAACATGTTGTAGTTGGGGTTTCCTGAGGGTTTCATTAAAAGTTTAAAAATTAAAAAAGCTCTATCAATATTGATAGAGCTTTTGATTTGAAGAGGTTACTTAAAAAATTAATACATGTTTTGCAATGCAATAACGTCATTGTTATTGAACTCTCCGCTAGTACTTCCAGAAAAACAAGCATTCATTAAACTAGAAGGATCCCATCCAGTTGCAGTTCCAGGAATATATACAGCACCTGCCGTACCGGCAGCTTCTCCACTTTGTCCACAAGACTGACGAGAGAAATAATCACTGTGACGGAAACCTATAGAGTGTCCTATCTCATGAGTAATAACATGCTCATTTACATTAGTGGAAAAACCTTCTAAATTATAAATTTGTACAAATTTATTTGGCACTCCAGAGTTACTAGGAAAACCAGCAACACCACCACTACTAGAATTACTGCTAGAAGTATCATAAACCACCATATCTGCAGCTTCAAAATTAGTTCCAAAAGTAAGTCTCAGATCTAATGAAACACCACTAAGTCTATTGTAATTAGCTACCGCCCATGTCAGTCCAGTTTGTGCCTTACTGGATAATCCGTTGGCGTTATTTGCGGTATATCCTAAGATATCAATAGTTCTATTAGTTCCAGTAACCAGGTTAAAGGTGCGGTATTGCTTTTCTAAAGTTTGAATTTGTTCCAAACCAAAGAATTGCTCTTCTGTTAATGCAATATCGTCTTCAATAAAGATGCGTTCTCCAGTTTTTCCGTTAGGAAAATAAAAATCGCGAATTTCAATATCGTCTGGATTGTAACCGATTTTTTCGGCGTGTTCTTTAGCAAGTTCTAAGGTGCTTTTTGTCTGGTCAACTGTAACTTCTTGATCTTGCTCACAAGAGGTAAGAACTATTGCAATGGATGCAATTCCTAGTAAAGAGACTTTGAATAATGATTTTTTCATAATTATAGATTTAGGGTTAATTATTTATTGATTTAAAACTAGAGTAATTTTACAAATTTGTAATAGCGCAAATTATATCATTCAACCATGAATAAGACCATTTAAAGAGTTAAATCCAGTTGTAGCCGATGTTTATTAAACATTAGTTACTTATATAATATTTTTATTATTCGATGAATTACGTTAAAACAGTCGTTTTTTGATGTATTTCACAGATCTGTTTTAACAAATGATAATTAAATAAACGATAAACCCTATCATTTTAATAGGGTTTACGGTCTGGTATTGTAGGAAATAAGCTAGTGAGAGCTATGGAGTCAATTATTTGGTTACTAGTTGTTTTTTAATACAGCCTATTTTATGGATGTATTTGCTGTTCATAGCATATCTAGTGTATAAATACGTCAGCACTTTTATTAAAGAGTGCCGTGAAGCCTAAAATCATAAAAAATAAAATTCTCTTAAGTAACTAAGATAAAGTACAGGACTAACTGCAACGGGATCAGCAGGAAGTTTTAATCCCTTGTATATAGTTTTAAAATTAGGGCATAAAAAAAGGTCTTAGTAAAAACTAAGACCTTTAAAGGGTGAAGGACGGGGCTCGAACCCGCGACTTCCGGTACCACAAACCAGCGCTCTAACCAACTGAGCTACAATCACCATATCGATGTGAGTTTTATTTAAGTGGATCTCAAGAATTCAACCACTCGCCTTTAGCGATTGCAAATTTAATATATTTCTGAAAACTGGGTGTAAAATTATAGTTTTTTTTCAATTTATTTAAATCAAATCAAAAACACTCTTTATTGCGGGAGGTCGCTCGCTCGTAAAGCCCTCAGCATGTTCCGTTCCTATAAGTCTACCGAAGTTAGCACTGCGGTATTTTATAGATTCTAAAAAGTTTTTTGAGTTGATAGGTGTTTGAGGGCCTTTATCTCCTGGTTGATAGAATTGGCTTTTATAAGCCTGTACAGCAGCCATTTTATCATCTATATAGCCAGTAATGTCCACCACAAAATCAGGTTCTATATCCAGCCACTGTATGTAATGGTATACTTGTTTAGGCCTCCAAGGTTCCTGAAGTTCCCCGTCTAAACTAGTTTCTATACGTTGTAGGCCAGATAGAAAACAGCCGACACTAGTTAATTCAGATGCCTTTGCATGATCTGGGTGTCGGTCTTTAATAGCGTTGCACAGAACTATTTCTGGACGGTACTTTCTGATCATTTTGATCATTTCTAATTGGTGGGCCTCGTCATTTACTATAAAACCATCTTTAAAGGCTAGATTTTCTCTAATAGAAAGTTTAAGGATTTTTGCAGCAGCAGCAGCTTCCTGATCTCTTATTTCGGCACTACCTCGCGAGCCTAACTCGCCTCTAGTTAAGTCTAGCACTCCAGTTGTTTTACCTAAGGATTGTTCTTTAAGTAAGACTCCGGCACAGCTCAATTCTATATCGTCTGGATGCGCTCCTACGGCGAGTATGTCTAATTTCATATTAGTTTTTTTTACGACTTTTTCCGATCGCATTTTCTAAATCAGCGATAAGAATTTCTGTTTCTTCAATACCTACAGAAAACCTTAATAGGCCATCAGAAATACCTTGTTCTTCTCTTTCTTGTTCAGTCAGCAGGCTGTGTGAAGTGGTGCTAGGGGCAAGAATAGTACTTTCTACACCTGCAAGACTTAAAGCAGGCATAATCACTTCTAGTTCTTCTAAGAAAGCAGTGTAATTGATGTGTTTTTTTAGTTCAAAGGACATCATACCACCGTAGGCATTCATTTGCTTTTTAGCGAGTTCGTGTTGTGGATGCGATTTTAATCCTGGATAATTTACTTTTTCAATATCTGGATGTTGATCTAAGAATTTAGCTAGTTTGTGAGCATTTTTAGACTGTCTTTTTACTCTTAAAGCTAGCGTCTTAATACTTCTTTCTAATAGCCATACCGTTTGATCACTTAAGCTACCACCATAATTTTTGGCAGTTTTCCAGAGTCTATCCATATGTTCTTGGCTACAACTAACGGTGCCCGCGCAAATATCGCTGTGACCGCCTAAATATTTAGTTGCACTGTGTATAACGATATCAATTCCAAAATCGGCAGGAGTCTGGTTGATAGGTGAGGCAAATGTATTGTCTATAGCGGTTGTTAAGGAGTTCGCTTTCGCGAAAGCGGAAACCAATTCCATATCCGTAACCTCTAATAAAGGGTTGCTGGGAGTTTCTATATACACCATTTTGGTGTTGGGTTTCAAACTTGCTTCCAGACTTTCTTGATCTACATGCTCGATCATGGTGTATTGAATACCTACATTTTCAAACTCTGCTGCTGCAAAATGGGCAGTACCACCGTAAATAGCTCGTTGCATGATCACGTGATCTCCAGTTTTAAGAAAAGCCATAAATACCGCGCTAATGGCTGCCATTCCACTACCGAATATCATTCCAGCTTCTGTATGTTCTAAAGCTGCCATCTTTTTACCAAGAGCAACTTGATTAGGCGTATTAAAATATCGCGGATATAAATTGGTGCCTTCACCTCTGTAATCATAAGCAGTGGATGTGTAAATAGGAGCCGTCGCTCCACCATAAACCTCATCTTTTAACTGTCCTGCATGTACACAAACATAGTTGGGATTTCTATTTTCTTTCATGTTGCCGAAATTAGTAAGATTGTAATGATTAAAAGTAAATTATATGTGAAATATAACACTTACAAATGCTGGTCTTAATTTCCGTTTATTGTTCAGGAGTTAATTATCTTCACGATATGAGCAAGCTTTTTACAAATATTAAGGAATTAATTCAAGTTAGGGAACAAACAAATCAACCATTACGAGGCAAGCAAATGGATGAATTACCATCGATCAAAAACGCTTATTTGTGGCTGGAAGATGGTTTGATTAAAGATTACGGCAGTATGGATAATTACCATCCTCATCCCGCCGAGGAGGTTTATGACTGCACAGGTATGATTATCACGCCAGGTTATGTAGATAGTCATACCCATCTGGTTTTTGCCGGTACTCGTGAGAAAGAGTTTGAGGATAGGATTCACGGACTTTCTTATGAAGAAATCGCTGCAAGAGGTGGTGGTATATTAAATAGTGCTGCTGCTTTAGAAAAAATGACGGAAGAGGAGCTCTTTGAACAAGCGCGTTGTCGACTGGATCAAGTAGTTGCTCAAGGGACTACAGCCATTGAAATAAAAAGTGGCTATGGACTCAGTGTAGAAAGCGAATTAAAAATACTTAGAGTAGTGTCTCGCTTGCGCGAAAGCGGTACAAATAGCCATCATAAAATCCCAATAAAGTCGACTTTTCTAGGAGCACATGCTCTTCCAGTGAACTACAAGGAGGATCGGGAAGCCTATATCAACCTCATTATTGATGAGATGTTACCTAAAATAGCAGAAGAGCATCTTGCAGATTATATAGATGTTTTTTGTGAGCAAAATTATTTTACAGTAAAGGAGATGCTGCGTATTATAGAAGCAGGAAGTGCTTATGGCCTTAAAGCAAAAGTGCATGTGAATCAGTTCAACTCTATCGGGTCGATAGAAGCTGCAGTTCGAGCAGGAGCGGTAAGTGTAGATCATCTCGAAGTTATGGAGGCTTCAGATTTTACTGCCCTTTCCGGTTCAACAACCATTGCAACGGCCTTACCTAGTTGTTCTTTCTTTCTGGGACTTGATTATGCGCCAGTGAATGAAATGATAGATCGGGATATTGCCGTGTCTTTGGCGAGTGACTACAATCCGGGAAGCACGCCTTCTGGTAATTTGAATTTTGTTTTTTCTTTAGCTTGTATAAAAATGAAGATGACACCACAACGCGCTTTTAATGCCCTTACGATAAATGCTGCTCATGCACTAGAACTTGAAAAGGAGCTGGGAAGTATCACTATAGGTAAAAAAGCAAATCTTATGATTTTTAAAAATATAGAGAGTATTGCTGCCATACCATATAACTTTGGTCAAGTTGTTATCGATAAGGTAATTGTTAATGGTCAATTTATTTAGAAAGATATGAGGGATCATTTTCAACTATTCACCAAGGAAAAACGAGCGCATTATGTTTCTATTCGCTGCGATTTAAATAAGGAAAACTTTGTAAAATCTGAAGATGAGGCTGCTTCCTTTGCGCAGTCCATTGAAGTTTGTGAAGATTTAAAGGAACTTGCTAAGTTAAAGGCAAAATACCTTATTATAGGTATTCCTGAAGATATAGGTGTAAGAGCTAATCTGGGTCGAGCAGGAGCAAGTGAAGCTTGGGAATCCTTTTTAAAATTTTTTTTAAGTTTACAACAGACTTCTTTAAATGATGTCAGCCGATTCTGTGTTTTGGGAAATGTCACTACTAAAGATTTAATGTTACAAGCTCAAAATCTGGTAGCATCTTCTCATAAAGATCGAACGCAGTTGAGCGGTCTAGTAAAATTACTGGATCAACGGGTAAGTGAAATTGCTTCTTTAATAATAGCATCAGGAAAAACACCTATAGTTATAGGCGGGGGACATAATAATAGTTATCCGCTATTGAGAGCTAGTGGGTATTCTGTTCCAGTAGATTCTATCAATATAGATGCGCATACTGATTTAAGAGCTACTGCTGGCAGGCATAGTGGTAATGGTTTTAGTCATGCGATTCAAGAAGGCTATTTGAAGTCTTATTATATGATTGGAATTCAAGAGAACTATTTGAGTCAGCCCATGATTGATTTGATGGAACAAAGTGATGCGATAGATTACAGTCCTTATGATTTTGAAAATTTTGAAATTCAACAAGAAGTTCTAAAAGCTATAAAGCATGTAGACACGACCAATTTTGCGCTAGAAATAGATATGGATGTGGTGGCTCATTTCCCTTCCAGTGCGCAAGCGCCAGTGGGTTATTCTTTTCAAGAACTGAGGAATATGATGAACGGGATTCTTAAAAAGGCTTCCTCATTTCCAAAGTATATTCATATTTGTGAGGCAGCACCAAAATACGGTTATGAAAACCAAGTAGGTAAAGCGCTGGCTACTTTAGTAAATGATCTTCCTTAAAATGAGCTGGCAGTTGACTTTTCTTCCTGTTTTTCTAATTGTTTTCTGGTTGCTTTTGGTGCTTAAGAACCTATCCTCTTTTAGGAAGGAGTTTCAAAAGATGGATAGGAAAGAGCGTTCTACAGAGTTAGGTAAATTATTTATTAAGTATTTACAAAAAAAGTATTTATGGAGATCTATACTGGCAATGATCTTTTGTTTTGCAATTTATGTACTTGTTTATTTTATAATAAGAGCCTAAAAAACACTAAAGCGCACCTAAATAAGGTGCGCTTTAAGAATTTTAAACAGTTAGCTGATAAATATTGTCTTACTGATTTACAAACTCCGCATCTGTTAAGGTTTTCATGAAATTAATAAGATCTGTTTTTTCTTGGTCTGTTAAGTTTAAAGGATCTGTTGGTAGTGTTTGGTATTCTTGATTTGTGATCCCTATCCCGTAGCCACCACCTAAATTGTAAAACTCAATAACTTCTTCAAGAGTTTTATAAACACCGTTGTGCATGTATGGGCTGGTTAAAGCTATGTTTCTTATGCTAGGTGTTTTAAAGAAGTGTTTGCGATTCTCTGTTTTGTATATTTCAAACCTACCTAGATCTGTATCAATCCTTGCATTATTTGTTACGGCTGCTTCTGGCACTCCTAAATGCTCCATTTCAGTTTCCATAAAATCTGGTGGTACAGTTCCATTAAAAACAGGTGCAAAATGGCATGTAGCACATTTTGCTTTACCGTTAAAAAGGTTAAAACCATTTATTTCTGAAGCAGTAAGTGTGTTGATCTCATTTCTGATATTTTGATCCCATTTAGAATTCCAATAGTTGAGACTACGCACATAATCAGCAATAGCATCCCTAATACTGTTTTGATGAATAGGAGTTGCATAAGCTATTTCAAACTCTTTTATATAAGAAGAGTCTTGGTCTATTAGTGAAGCAAAACTTTTAAGATCAGAATGAAACTCCTGTGAGTTGTTAATTACTGAAACGATCTGACCTTCTAGACTACCAGATCTTTTATCATAGAAAAAGCCTTGTTGATAAGCGCTATATGTTAGACTAGGACTATTGCGGTTCAATCCGTTGGACTTTGTTAACCCATCAGTAAACGCCAGGTTACTTTTATGGCAAGTTGCACAACTTACTGTTTGAGAAGAAGAAAGACTTTTGTCATGGAACAGTCTTTTTCCTAATTGGATTTTATCCTCACTAAGCGGCGTTACTTTCCTACCTGCAAAAAAATCTAATGACAAAGCTTCTTTTGAGAACAAGCTGCTTGCATTATTATCTATTGCCATTTGCAAAGGAAAGCTTACTTGCCAATCTTTCGCTGTCTCTACCCATAACACCAGCATGGGGTCTATGTGTGATTTTATAAACTCGTACCTATTAAAATTTTCAAAATCACCCTCTGTTAGGTAGGATTTTGCTCTGCTAAACTTGTCCTGCCATAAAGCTTTCAATGGCTCCTTTTTAAAGTTGTGATCGTAGAGGTTTAAGATTTGTTCCGCTTTCGCGAAAGCGGTAACCGCATCCATCAAACTGCTTTCTAAAACGGGAGAGTCAAAACCAGTAACACCAGTCGTCGCGGTGCGTATTAATTGTTTGCGTACGATCCAAAGTACGTGATAGGGTTTTAAATAAGCTACATCTGTATTTCTTAAAAGCACTTGTAATCTAGAGTGAATTTTACCAGCTGTTTTATGAACAGCATCTATATCTGGCGCATCGCTGAATATATTTTCTTCCAATGTTTGAAAGCTGCTGGGTTCATTTATCTTGATATCGGTCAAGTCTTCTTCTTCTACTTTAAGAAGGTTAGGTGCATTGAGGAAACTGTAGTTATTCTGGTCTTGAAAGGAAAGCACTGGTTCTACTTTTTTAAATTGTGTTCGTGCTTTTTTAAAATAGAACTTTAAACTATCCACTTCAGAAGTACGCGTTAACGCACCGACATAATCAGCACAACTCTGAAGATCTACTAGGTACATATTCTGTAAAGCGATGGAGGGCTGCAGATCTATTTTTTCGACATATTCTTCAGGACTGCTTTTACAAGAGATCAAAAACAAAAGAAGACCTGTAAGGGTACAGATCTTCTTTATTATATTTAAAATAGGCAAGTTCATCTTATCTATCTAATCCAGTTAGAACGTATAAGATACTTCCTTCTTTTCTGCTGCTTGCTATGTCTATTACTGCATTAGGGTCAGAGAAAGCGCTGCCGTCTGCTGGTTCCCAACCGTGATTTTGTGTAGCAACCATAAAAGTACCTTCAATCCCTACCTGGTCAGAGATGTCTATCATTCCTGTTATTTCCCAGATACTGGTCTCGCTACCTATTCCCGCTGCTGCTGCCGCTACTTGGTCACATTCTAGAACAGTTTTTACAACTCCTGTGGTCAAATTGTATTGATACAATCTCGCGTAATGAGTTCTTGCAGGATCGTCAAAATAACCGTTAGGATCTTCTTGAATATAAGCATAGTTTTCAGTGACTAGGATATTATCAGGACTGTGAAAACCCCATGCTTTACCACCTATTTTATCTCCATCTAGTACACAAGTAATTTTTGCAGGTCCTGTTGGGTCATTTTCATTTAATTCGACTTTGTATATACGTCCGTACTGTGCCCCTTTACCAACTAATGCATCTCTCTTGCGGCCAGTAACTGCAAAATATACTTCTCTTTGGTTGTTGTCACTACCACGTCTCCAGTCGATATCTTCTAGTCTAGAGAAGCCCATAACTCCTTTAGTTTTAGCTTCAGCATCTAACAGGTCTATGTTTTTTTCATTCAGTTCCACAAAAGAGGCATCATAAGATTGTCCTTCTTGCATGTCCATTTCAAAATTAATTCCTGCTGAGGTTACTTTTAATCCATAAAGTGTTCCATTATAAAGATCACCTCGATCTCCTACATACATTCCTAATTGTCCAGAAGGGATGTTATTGTCAGCATGATCATCACCTATAAAAACGACAGTTTTATCGTCATAAGCGTCTTTTCCTATCGCAACAGCATTTTCAGTACTCCACTGTCCCATAGCGGTAAGCATTTCTGGAAACATTCTAGAAGAAGCATCTTTAGTCACCTCAGTAGCAAAAACTCCTTTTGAAGCGCCACCCCATTCTCCACCAGAAAGATAAAGAGGTCCAAAGCCATGTTCTTCAGGAGTAATTAACGAACCAGAACATTGAGCTGTGGATCCTGTAGCTTGTTCATTTAAGATATATTCACCTGCAATAGGTTGAAAGGTTTTGTCTAGTGTAATGCGAGCTATGGAATAATCTGCTTCAAGATTATTGATTACTGTATAGTTTTGTTCATTTGCGTTATAAATCAATCCGCATCCATCTGCCATGGAACCGTAGACAAAGTTAGGCGTATCTTGCAATTGGTCTTCACTAGAAAGGATAGGGTATACATTTACCGAAGAGAACTCTGAAGTAGTTTTTAAAAAGTTAGGAGTTATGGAGTGAGCTCTAAGCACCACATCATCTGCTTGTGGATTTAACCTAGGTGACTCGTCATTATTACATGCTGTTAATGTTAATAAACCAGCTGCAGCAAAAAGTAGAATTTTAGTTTTCATATTTGTATTTTTACGTTGTGACAAATCTATTTCTAAGTTCTTTAAACAAAGGAAATTAAAGAATAACCTTGTTTTACAATATTGTTAGTAACGAGGCTTTATAAAGTTAGAGAAAGGTTACCTATTTTAATTTAAGGTTTAGAAACCAAATTCAAGTAATTGTATTTAAGATGGTTAACAGTTATTATTAGAGTTTAGTTTTATTTTATGTAAATATAAAATGGAGGTAATTAAATTTAAACACACTTAAAATCAAATAAAATGAAAAAAGTATTTATTGCCTTATTTGCTATTTCTATGATGAGTATTTCTTGTAAAGACAACAAGGGAGAGACTGTAGAAGAAGAACTATCAACTACCGAAACAGTAGAAGAGCAAACATTGCCAGAGCCTAACAATATAAAGGTAACACCTATATCTCACGCGACATTTGTATTGGACTGGAACGGTCAGATTATTTATGTAGACCCTACAGGAGGAGCTGCTGCTTTTGAAGGTATGCCTGCAGCTGATGTAACTTTGATCACAGATGTACATTATGATCACTTGGATGAAGAAACGCTTGCTGCCGTAAAAGGAGCTAGTAAGATAATTACTCCACAAGCTGTAGCAGATAAGATGGTAGGTTTTAAACCTTCTAACATTATCAACAACGGAGAAACTAAAACGATCTCAGGAATAGAAATTACAGCTGTCCCTATGTACAACCTCACAGAAGGTAGATTAGAGATGCATGTTAAAGGCAGAGGAAACGGTTATGTATTAGAGAAAAACGGTTATCGTGTTTACATCTCTGGAGATACAGAAGATATCCCAGAGATGAGAGCATTAAAGAATATAGATAAAGCGTTTTTATGTATGAATTTACCTTACACTATGGATATCGACCAAGCGGCAAACGCTGTTCTTGAGTTTCAACCTAAGCAGGTAATCCCTTATCATTACAGAGGTACCGAAGGGTTTCAAGATGTAGAAAAATTCAAGAAAATGATTGATGATACCAATAGTGGTATTAAGGTAGCCCTTATGGACTGGTATCCTGCTAAGGCAGAATAATCATTCCAGCATCCAAAGTTAAAAGGGGAATACTATGATAGTATTCCCCTTTTTTTTATGTGTTAAATTCTTGGTATTATCTCCTTCGTAATGAATCAAATCCAACATCAACTTTTGTTTTGATAAAAAAGAGAAAACGAGATGTGATTATATGAGGAATACATTTGCCTAAAAGAAGGATAAAAAAATTCCCAATATCAGATTTGATATTGGGAATTTAAATAGTTGATAATTATTTAATTACCCTATAATTTCATTAAAAGTTTTACTTGGTCTCATGGCAGCTTCAGTCTTAGCGGGATCTGGCAAATAGTAGCCACCTATATCCATAGCCTTGCCTTGTACAGCAATAAGTTCACTAGTAATTTTCTCTTCGTTTTCCACAAGCTTGTTAGCTAGCGGAGTAAATTGTGCAGCAAGTTCTTCATCAATATCTTGATCTGCTAGCTCTTGTGCCCAATAGGTAGCAAGATAGAATTGAGAACCTCTGTTATCTAGTTCATTTACTTTACGGGAAGGAGACTTTCTATTGATTAAGAATTTCTCTGTTGCTCTTTCCAGTGCATCAGCGATGATTTGTGCTTTTTCGTTTTTATAAGAAATAGCAAGATGTTCTAATGAAACGGCAAGTGCAAGAAATTCTCCAAGAGAATCCCAACGCAAATGATTTTCTTGCTCAAATTGTTGAACGTGTTTTGGAGCACTACCACCAGCACCAGTTTCAAATAATCCACCACCATTCATCAATGGAACGATAGAGAGCATTTTTGCGCTCGTTCCTACTTCAAGAATAGGGAACAAGTCTGTGTTGTAATCTCTTAATACATTTCCAGTGACAGAAATGGTGTCTTCTCCATCTTTCATTCTTCTCAGCGTACGTTCCGTAGCTTTTATAGGAGAAGCTATCGTAATATCAAGTCCTTGAGTATCATGATCCTTAAGATAATGAGTTACTTTTTTGATGATTTGAGCATCATGTGCTCTGTTTTTATCCAACCAGAAAATAGCAGGATCATTAGTAGCTCGAGCTCTTGTTACAGCAAGCTTTACCCAGTCCTGAATAGGTGCATCTTTAGTTTGACAAGCTCTCCATATATCTCCAGCTTCTACATTATCCTCTAAATATACCGTACCATCAGCTGCATCAACTACTTGAACTTTTCCGCCAAAGGCGATTTCAAATGTTTTATCATGAGAACCGTATTCCTCAGCTTTTTGTGCCATAAGGCCTACATTAGGAACAGTCCCCATTGTAGTAGGGTCAAAAGCACCATTCTTCTTACAGAATTCAATAGTAGCATCGTAAACTCCAGCATAAGAGCTGTCTGGAATAACCGCTTTTGTGTCTTGAGACTTACCATCTTTATTCCACATTTGTCCAGAGTTTCTGATCATCGCAGGCATAGAGGCATCAATAATAATGTCACTAGGCACATGGAGGTTAGTAATACCATGGTCACTATTTACCATAGCCAGTTGAGGTCTATATTTATACACTTCGCGCAGTTCATCTTGAATCTTTTCTCTTTCCAATTCAGGAAGTTCGTGAAGTTTGCTCAATAGGTCACCTAGTCCGTTATTAACATCTACACCAATTTTATTAAATACGCTGCTGTATTTATCAAATAAGGGTTTGAAAAATATTTTTACTGCATGGCCAAATATGATAGGGTCGGAAACCTTCATCATTGTCGCCTTCATGTGTAAAGAAAACAGCACATCTTTTTCTAAAGCATCGTCTATTTGCTCCTCTAAGAATTCCAATAAGGCTGCCTTACTCATGTAGGTAGCATCAAGAATTTCTCCTTCTAATAAAGAGAGTCCTTTTTTGAGAACATGAACTCTACCTGCCTTATCGATCAATTGTATATCGACAGTAGTTTCTTTTTTTGTAGTAAAGCTTTTCTCGTTATGGGCAAAATCTCCAGCAGTCATTGTGGATACATGAGATTTAGAATCTTTACTCCAAGCACCCATGGAGTGAGGGTTGTTTCTTGCGTATTGCTTGACAGGTTTAGGAGCACGACGGTCAGAATTACCTTCACGTAAAACTGGATTTACCGCACTACCTTTTATTTTATTATAACGTGCTTTAGCCTCTTTATCTTCTTCTGTTACTGGCTCCTCCACATAGTGAGGAATGTCATATCCTTTTGCTTGCAACTCTTTAATAGCTTCGATCAGTTGTGGTAAAGAAGCAGATATATTAGGTAATTTGATGATGTTTGCATCAGATTGCTTTACAAGCTCACCTAATTCAGCAAGTGCGTTTTCTTGTTTTTGGTCTTCCTTTAATCTTTCTGGAAAAACAGCAAGTATTCTACTGGCAAGTGAGATATCTCTGCTTTCAATATCAATTCCTGCTGGTGCGATAAACTTTTTTACAATAGGTAAGAAAGAAGATGTTGCTAAGGCTGGTGCCTCATCTGTTTTAGTATATATGATCTTAGGTTGATGTGACATGTTGAATTGAATTTTAATTTGTAATAAAACGATAGGATACGTCATCGTCTACGATCTGTTTGATCAGCTCGCAAATATAAAGCAACGAGGCTATTTTTAAAAGATTTTCACTAAGGCTTAGCACTTAAAGTGTCAAATTTTGAAAGAAACACCTATTATCAATATATAAGTTTATAAAATTTTAGCGCATAAAAAAAGCTGCCCGATAAAGGGCAGCTTTTTTATATAATTGAAAAGGATTACTTTCTGCGCGCTTCTTTGATACGTGCTTTCTTTCCAGTAAGTTCTCTGAAGTAGAAAATACGTTTTCTACGTACCGCTCCTTGCTTGTTTATTTCGATTTTTTGAAGAGCTGGAAGGTTTAAAGGGAAAATACGCTCTACACCTATACCACCAGACATTTTTCTAATAGTGAATGTTTTTGTTAAACCAGTACCTCTTAATTGAAGAACAACTCCACGGAAGAACTGTGTACGGCTTTTTTCACCTTCTTTGATCTCATAAAATACAGTGATGGTATCTCCAGCTGAGAATTTAGGGAAATCTTTTTTTTCTATGAATTCGTCTTGTACGAACTTTACTAATTGTTCCATGTTACTAGGAATTATTTTATTTATGTAAGGTACTAACGTTCACGATTATCGTCAGAGGTTAATTTTTACGAGTTGCAAAAATACAACCTTGTCATCAACTGACAAATAAAATAAGAAGTTTTTAAAGGGAGTTACCTAATAATCAATTTTTTCACAAAATTGGAGGAGGTAGTACTTACTCTAAGGAAATACATTCCTGTGCTGAGTTTAGATACATCAAAGGTTTGCTCATCACTGTTAATACTTCTTTTTGCATTATATACTTGCTTACCCAAAGAGTTGATTATGGTTAAATTTAAATCGTTGCTAGTGGAGCTGGAGAAGGTCAGTTTTAAATAACCATCTTTGACTGGATTCGTAAGGATCGTAAGTTTTTCCTTTTCTTTTTGAATAGGTGTGGTAACAACAGTATCATGACCACTATCTTGTATGATAGCAGCACCTAAGGAGAACGTAAAAACGCTTAGTAATAAAAAGAGTAAAATTTTTCTCATAATAATATTGTCTTGTAAAGTTAAAACTTTTTAACCAATTATAGGTGTTAATCTTCGCTTAAAAGATCAGGCCTTCTTTCTTCTGTTCTTTCAAAAGCTTTTTCTTCTCTCCATAACTCTATGGCTCCAAGGTTACCACTTAATAATATTTCAGGAACTTTGTGACCTTTATAGTCTGCCGGACGGGTGTACACAGGTGGGGCCAGTAATCCGTCTTGAAAACTATCGGTCAATGCACTAGTCTCATCACTTATCACGCCAGGAATTAATCTGATTAAGGCATCACATAAAACAGCAGCTCCTAGCTCACCTCCAGATAGTACATAATCACCTATAGAGATTTCTTTAGTAATATAAAGATCCCGCACCCGCTGGTCAATTCCTTTATAATGCCCACATACAATCATGATATTTTCTTTGAGCGATAGATGGTTAGCCATTCCTTGATTTAAGGTTTCACCGTCTGGAGTCATATAAATCACCTCGTCGTAATCCCGCTCCCCTTTCAGTCCATTGATCATCTTATCCAGTGGCTCAATCATCATAACCATTCCTGCTCCACCACCATACTGATAGTCGTCTACTTGATTGTATTTATTAAGTCCGTACTTTCTTAAATTATGCATGTGCACTTCTACAAGACCCTTCTCGATGCTTCTTTTTAAAATGGAGGCTTCAAAAGGACTTTTTATCAATTCTGGTAATAAGGTGATGATATCTATACGCACAATGCTTGTTTTGAGGCAAAGTTAAAGGAATTGTGCGATGTTAAAAGAAAAAGTAGCAGTTGTTAACTTTAAATAACCGCTATACATTTATTATAAATCAACCCCAGTCACTATCCTCCATCTCAAATATCTCTAATACGTTTACTTTAAAAACGCTAGCCATTTTTAAGGCTAGTAGGGTAGAGGGTACATATTTTCCTTTTTCTATCGTATTAATGGTCTGACGGCTTACTTGTATTTTATCTGCTAGATCTTGCTGTGTGAAATCATGCATGGCTCGCAATACTTTTAATTTATTCTTCATCGCTCGCCGTTTTAAGTTGATACTTTTTCCACTCCAACCTAATAATGAAAACCAGTATAGGCGTAAAAACATTAATCATAAGTACATTGAAAAAGGAGAATCCATAAATAAATAGGGTAGCGATTATAAATAGGCCATAATTAACATACATTGCCCATATCAGCGCATCTTTTCTGATAAGACCTATCAATTCATCTTCTATTTTTTCTTTGGAAAAACACCATAACATACCAGTTGTAAGAGCAATGACTGTTAAAATCTCATCCAGAATATTATTCTTTTCATATGGGCCAGAAACCGTACCGTTTAAAAAGCCATCGTCAAATGGAGAAAACACGGTAACATCTAAAGCCTCTGGCGACCAATCAAAAATAATGGCCGCAATTAAACTAGTAAAGCTCAATAAAAACAGAAGCATTCCTAGCTTCTTGTATTTAAATGGAAACAAATAATTTTTCATAATACAGATCATTTATAAAGCAAATGTAATATAAAATGGACTAAAAGTAAAACAAACTATACAAAAAGTAATATAAGATTTACAACATAAGATTTTTAATAACATTAGTTAACTAGATCAGTAGTTTAATAACTATAAAAATAGTTTGACAACTACAATATTAGTTATACATTTGTATGAATAAATAAGAACAAATACATTAGTCATGGAGAAATTAACGCAAAAAGAAGAAGAGGTAATGCAGGCACTTTGGAGTCTGGAGAAAGCCTTTGTTAAAGAAATCGTTCCTGAACTCCAGGGTGCTAATCATTACAATACGGTATCTACTATTGTTCGCAAGCTGGAAGAGAAGGGCTATGTAGCTCATGAAGCCTTTGGTAAGACGCATCGTTACTTTCCTATTGTTGAAAAAGAAGCCTATCGCAACAAGTTTGTAAATAATGCGATGACCAGCTATTTCAATGATTCTTATAAGAATATGGTTTCTTTTTTTGCCAAAGAAGAGAAAATAAGCGCCACAGAATTGAGAGAGATTTTGGAAATGATAGAATCTAAAGAGAAATAGGATGGAAGCTGTACTAGAATATCTATTAAAAAGCGCTGGAGTACTGAGCCTATTTGTACTCATTTATCATTTTTTATTGCGCCGCCTGACCTTTTTCAATACCAATCGTTGGTTTTTATTAGCTGGTATTGCAGCAAGCATCCTCTTTCCGTTAATAGAAATTACTCAAACCGTTTACGTGGAGCAGGCAGAGCAATTACTTTATCTACCACAGCAAATGGTAACTCCTATGGCTATGATTATGGAGCAACCTCCAGTGGAAGCAACAGCTTTTGACTATGGAATGCTCGCCATTTACTTATACCTAGCTATTTCTATATTTTTCCTTGGTAAAATGTTCGTAGAACTAAGCTCGCTGCGCAGTTTGATTCTTTCTGGAACTCAAAAACGAGTTGGGAAGTTTGTTTTTGTGAAGCTTTCGCGAAAGCTAACCCCCTTCAGTTTCTTTAACTACATATGTTATTCTCTAGAAGATGAAAGCACAGCAGCACTAGATTTGATCTTAGAACACGAAAAAGTTCATGCAAAGCAATGGCATTCCATCGATTTACTAGTATCCCATGTCTTTAAAGCTCTTTTTTGGATCAATCCGCTGGTGTGGGTATTAAAAAGACAGATAGGAGAAAATCTAGAATTTATAGCCGACTCCAAGGCTGCAACACAAAACACCACAGGAATAAGCTATGAGCGCACCTTGCTCAGTACTGCGGCCAGTCATATGCAGCCTGCACTGGCCAATAATTTCTTCACGCCATTTATTAAAAAACGTATTCTCATGTTACAAAAAGAAGCCTCAGCCCAGTGGAATGCTTATAAATATGCATTGATACTGCCCGTGATAATCCTTTTCCTTTACAGCTTTAATGTGGTGGAAGAAGTGGAGTATGTGGATAAGGAGAACCCCCAAATTTCAAATTCTGAAACCTCAGTTGATAGTTACAAAGAATTGGTTTTTGATATTACTGGTGCCACAACTAATGAGCAGTTGGAGATGTATAGAATGCAAATTGAGGTTCAAGGGAATTACCAATTGAGATTTGATGATATCATTAGAGATGCAAAAGGGCTGCTGGAAACCATGAGAGTGTCGGCAAAGTTTCCTGGTAAAGACTGGGAAAAAGGCTTTACAGTAGAGGCTCTGTCAACTAATGGCTTGATGTTGTTAATGGCTTATCCTGATAAGATTTCCTTGCATATTCCTAAAGATAAAACCACACTTTCTATAGATCAAAATGGAAGTCAAGTAATTGTTCCAGATACGGTTCTTTATGGAGATACAGCTGGCGTTACAAAAGATTCCACAGATCCTATCCTAGATTTTGATCACAGCATTACTTTTACCATAGACGCCACATCTACAAAAGAATACCTCGATGAAAAGAAGGCGTACTTAAAAAAGGAATACAACGTAGATTTTGACTACAGTAGGTTGAAAATAAAAAATGAAAAGGTCGTAAGAATTAAAATCACACTAGACGATAATGATGGTTATACCAGTTCCCAATCCTATGCTAATGATGATGGCATCCCTGAAATATGCGTGACAGGAATTATAAAAGAAGATGCTCAGTTATGGAGTATGGGTGCTTGTAAGGCTAATACTCCTCGTGAATCTTATTCCTTACCTAGTACGGTAAGTTATTCGGTATCCAGAAACGCTATTTCCATTAATATGGATAGTTTGATGAAGCAGGTAAAGGAGCAAATTAAGAACATCAATTTAGAGGAACTACATCTAGAAATGCAAAATATCAATATGGATAGTATTCTTCGGGAGGCATCTATTCAAATGAAAAACCTAGACATAGATTCTTTGCAACATGAATTACAAATTCAATTCAAGAAGATGAACAAGGATTCATTGACGAATACGATAAAGATGATTCAGTTCCAAAAGCCGCAAACAGCGTATGCGTTTGAAAATGGTATTTCTACTAGACCCACTACAGCGGCTCAATTAAAAGCAGGTTTAGGAAAAAACCCACCTCTTACGATTGTTGATGGGAAAGAAATGGATAAGGAAGAATGGAAATTAATACCACCATATCTTATTGAAAGTGTAACTGTTTTAAAAGACAGTGCAGCCATCAAAAAATATGGAAAGAAAGGAAAAAACGGCGTACTGATTATCACTACAACTCCATTAAAAAATCAAGAAACTAGATACGAGTTAAGAGGAAAAGCAGAAGCAAAACGACAAGAAACACTTCACAAACGTGAAGAATTGAGGTCAGAAAGTCAAGAACGTAGGGATTCTTTGATTCAACAAAGAATCATTCTTACAGAAGGAAAGCATGCTATAATGGAAGAGAAAAGAGCCCAGGTTGAAGCTGATAGAGAAGAGACAATGGCTCAAATATTTGAAAATGGTACAAGTGATTTTCTAATGAAGCATAAAGGTCATGGCCGTCTCACTTTAGGTAACAAGGAAATTTTTTATATCACCAACATATCAAATGAAGGCTTTGAAAATTTTCAAAAAGCCCTGGAAAAAGCCGGACATAATTTTAAACTGATCACACATCGCATGCAAAGTGATCGATTGGTAAAATTGAAATACGAAATCAACGGTTCCCAGCATACTTATGAAACTAGCAAAGGAGTCAAGGAACTTCAGATTACATTTATAAAGGGTAAAAAAACTCCTACCATAACTACTATTCCTTATTAGAAAATAGAGATTTTTATTAGGATTATCCACAAAACCCATTCTAAATTCTAGAATGGGTTTTGCGTTTTTTTAATACAGATCGGGCTGCCAAAACCTTACATTTGAGCTATGAAGAAAGAAGTATTCAAACTGCTAGCCCTAATCAATAAAGCGGTCTTACCCAGCTTTACAAAAAGGCGACTGGATCTTGCCAAAGCCAGTAAATGGCAAATGGCACTTTTTGGATACAAATTATGGGTAACTAAAAACGCACTAGACTAATGTTTTGTAATATACCAGATCAATTAGGTAGAATGATCTCGCTTGATCAACTGCCAGAACGCATCATATCTTTAGTACCCTCCCAAACCGAACTATTAATAGACTTAGGTCTAGAAGATAGGCTTGTGGGAGTAACTCGTTATTGTATACATCCAGCTGGATTGATCGATAAAAAAAAGGTAGTAGGAGGTACTAAAAAAATAGTAGAATCACGTATTTTAGAGCTACAGCCAGATCTTATTATTTGTAACCGAGAAGAAAACACACCTGCCATCGTTTCCTTTTGCGATCATATCGCACCTACTTACGTTTCTGATATAGATACCCTAGAACAAGCTCTAGAAATGATAGCTGATCTCGGGGAGCTTACAGGATCCAAATTCAAAGCAAAATCATTGATCAGAAATATCTCTAGTTCTTTCAAGACTTTGAAAAAACCAGAGTTAGAACACAAAGCTTTGTATCTCATTTGGAAAAAACCTTATATGAGTGTTGGAAAAGGTACTTTTATCAATGACATGCTGGAGAAAGCCGGATTTATAAATGCTGCTGAAGGCTTTGTCAGATATCCAGAATTAGACGTGGAAGCCATGATCAAGCTCCAGCCAGAGGCTGTGTTTTTATCCTCAGAACCTTATCCGTTTACTGCTGATGATATTGCCGATTTGAAACTAGCATTTCTTACAGCACCATCACAAGACCCGATTAAACCTAACGTCATTCCAGAATTTAAGGTAGTAGACGGCGAGTTGTTTTCTTGGTATGGGTCTAGATTATTAAAGACACCAGCGTATTTACAGAGTCTACAGCCCAAGAAAAGCGATTTGACTTTTTAAGACAACACTTTTCTAAATTTCCTGTAACTTTGAGTTTAAAATAGACACAAATCAATTAAAGAATTATAAAATGAGAAAAATAAGCGGATTAGGTATAGCAGGAATTATAGTAGGACTTTTAGTTATTTACGGTATCTATTGGTACAACAGTACTATAGGAACCAATGAAGGTGTAACCAGCTCTTGGGCAAATGTAGAAACCACCTATCAAAGGCGTAATGACTTAATTCCTAATATTGTAGCAACAGCTAAGAAGTATGCTGAGTTTGAACAAGAAACCTTGATTGGAGTTATTGAAGCGCGCTCAAACGCTACTTCTATCAAAGTGGATGCCTCTGAACTCACAGAAGAAAATATAGCGGCCTACTCTAAAGCACAAAGTGCCGTAAGTACAGGACTGGGAAGACTTCTAGCCACTTATGAAAATTACCCTGACCTCAAGGCAAATGAAAACTTTAAGGAGTTGATCAATGAGTTAAGTCGTTCTGAAAATAGAATTAGTGTTGCCAGAACACGCTACAACGATGCTGTAAAGATTTACAATGTGAAGATCAAACGCTTTCCAGGAAATATAATGGCAGGTGTTTATGGCTTTGATGAGGCAGCATTTTTTAAAGCAGACGAAGGTGCAGAAAAAGCCCCTGATGTAGACAACTTATTTGGAAATAATTAAGGATGTCAGTTAAAGTAGAGGACTTTCTCAACGCTTCACAAGAGCAAGCAATTATAGAAGCCATTCGTCAAGCTGAAATGCGTACGAGTGGAGAAATACGGGTGCATCTAGAATCCGAATGCAGTGAGCCTGTGAAACGCGCCCAAGAATTATTTCATTTGCTTAAAATGGATAATACTAAAGAAGAAAACGGAATTCTCTTTTACGTCTCCATAGATGATAAAAAGTTTGCTTTAATAGGGGATCGTGGTATTCACGCCAGAGTAGGAGATGATTTTTGGAGCGCTGTAAGAGATGAAGTTTTGTCTCGCTTTCGCGAAAGCGAATTCCAAAACGGCCTCATCGCAGGCATAGAACTAGTAGGTAAAAAACTTGCGGCCCATTTCCCTTGGGATACGGATGATACCAATGAACTTTCTGACGAAATATCTGTAAGCTGATGAAGTATTTCTTATACATAACCCTAGCTTTTTTAAGCTGTTCTAACTTTGCTCAAGCGCAGTTTGATATTCCTAATCGTCCTTCAGATGGGCAACAAGCTTTTGTTTACGATTACGTAGACCTATTGCCCAAAGCACAAAAAGAGGCGCTCAACCTCAAGTTAAAACGCTATGCAGATACGACTTCTACGCAAATTGTATTTGCTATTATTAACAGTGCTAATGGAGAAGAACTGGACGGACTTGGAGCAAAGTGGGGTCAAAAATGGGGAATAGGTCAAAAAGATGCCGATAATGGTATTTTATTAATTCTTGCTGTGAATGATCGTAAAGTAGATATCAATACAGGCTACGGTATCGAGTCGATATTATCGGATTCTGATGCAGAACGTATCGTTAATCGCGTATTGGTTCCCAATTTTAGGAGCAAAAATTATTATGCAGGACTTGATCAAGGAGCAGATGCTATTTTTCAGGGCCTTCAAGGCGAGTTTAAAGGTTCTGCTGCGGCAAGCGATGGCATTCCTTGGTCTTTTTTATTGATCATGGGAGTTTTTCTTTTGATCGTTATTCTTAACGTACGCAATAAAAATAAAGGTGGTGGTACAGGGAGCAGGAATCCTGGAGGCTCTTTACTAGATATTATCGTTTTAAGCAGTTTGGGACGAGGTGGTTTTGGTGGTGGCGGTAGCAGCTCCGGTGGTGGTTTTGGTGGCGGCTTCGGTGGTGGCGGTTTCGGCGGCGGCGGCGCTGGTGGTAGCTGGTAGTTATTACTTCTTAAGTGATTGATGCTCTCTAGCCATGGGGTAAGCGGTCCCAAAAATGCCACAAGACCTAAGAATTGAAATAGTGTAGATGGCCTTCTATCGCTTTAAGGAAAAATGGCCTTTCACTTCTATATTACCTCTGGTGTCCTCTATTTCTAATAAGAACCAATAGTCTGAAGAAGGCATAGGATTGCCATTATATATTCCATCCCAACCGTTACTATCCTTACCGTAGCTTTTTAATAATTTGCCATACCGGTCAAAAATGTAAAAGGTCGCATTATCAAACGTATCAATCCCTTCCACGTACCAAGTATCATTAAAACTATCATTGTTAGGTGTGAAAAACCTAGGGTAATCTATAATCAAAACAAGTTGTGGAGGAGAAGGTGCACAGCCGTTTAGGTCGATGACACTCACCTCGTGAAAACCTCTACTCACATTAGTAAACAGGTTACTTAATTGCGCTGGACCGTTGTCTAATATAAATCTATAATCTCCCGTACCGTTAACAGTAACCCTAATGGAATTTGGATCTTCAAAGTTAGTAGAGGCTACAAAGTTTACCATAGGTGTTTCTGATGCTATGACTGTAAAGTTTATAGCGGGGGCTGTACAACCTCTATTACTGGTTACTTGAACGCTATAGTTTCCGGCTGCGGTGATGTTAATGTTGCTCGTAGTTGCTCCTGTAGACCAGAGGTAGCTTTCTCCAAAGACAGCATTGGAAGCATCTACGTTAACAAATGTATTGTTACAAATAATATGTACAGGATCTATCACCAAAATAGGTAATGGATCTACAAACGCTTCAAAGGTACCGGTACTGCTGCAGTTTGTTGTGGTGTTGGTAACTCTTATATAGAAGGTGTCTGATTGATTAACAGAAACGTTGGTATCTGTGATTTGGTTCGTTTCAGCATCAGCATCTATCAAAGTAGGATAAAATTGAACGCTGTGGTTTGTGGGGTCTAAACCGTTTAAGATACTACTGATATTGCTGGATAAATTAAAATTGCGAATTCCATCAAAATTATCATCACAAATTCTGATGTCATAACTTCCTGCTGAAGCGATTTGTGGTGCTGCCAGGATTCTTAAGTTAAAAGGAGCAGTAGAGAAACAGCCACTAACTCCATTTTCTACTCTTATAAATAAAGAGGTGTTGTTTGCGGTATAATTATAGTCCGTATTCAATGCGTTTGTTGCGTTGATCGCATCGAGGTTTGTGCTATAAAAGCTGGTGCTAAAACCGGCAGGTAAAGGATCTATAAACAAAGGAGTGACTTCGTCTAGTTGGGCCGTTTGGGTTGGGTTTTCACAAATGGAGAAGTCACTAACAGTTAATAGTTCAGGGGGTAGGTTGACCATTAAATCTAAGGTGCCTATACTAAAACACATAGAAACAGTATTGTAGTACCTTAAATAAACCGATTGCGGATTTGTAGTGTTGGTAAAAGAAGCATCGTTACTAATAGGGTTGAGATCATTTGTTGCATCAGCAATGCTGGTATGCCATGACAAAGTAGAATTAAAAGGTCGCGAGCCCACGAGATCTGTTTCTCTTGTTGTCAAATCAAATACAGCAAAACCGTCTAAATCTGTGTCGCATAAAATCGAAGGTGAGATGTCATTAGTTTGTGGACTGTCGATAACATTATAAACAATATCCTCCACTACAAAACAATTCACATCATTACCTATTCTCGCATAAATAGTCTGAGGGTTTACTGTATTTGTAAAATTAAGGCCTAATGGATTTGTATTGGACTCTGCCTCTAATATAGATACATGGAAGGATACGTTTAGGTTAGCAGTGATTCCTGCTCTTATTCCATCTATGGATTGCTGTAAGTCAAACGTAAAAAAACCATCATTATCATCATCACAAATCCTTAAATCTGCTGGAGCATTGTAGGTGGGAGATTCATCTACTTGTATGAGAAAGGAATCTACTCCATAACAAGAAATATCGGTATCATTTTCTACTCTTGCCCAAATCGTTTGTGGATTGCTTGTATTTTGATAAGCACTGAACTTATCGATTTCATTGTTTCTTGCGTTGGCATCGGTACTATTTCTATAATAGCGCACTGTTTTACCCATCTGACCATTTAATATTTCAAAATCTTTAATGGAAAAGAAAAAGTCTTCCACATTATCAGCGTCTGATTCACAAAGTTGATAAGTGCTGATGCTTGGGAATACGGGTAATGTATTGACTATAATAGGTTGTATAACAATAGTTTCACAGCCGGTTATCGTGTTTTCAACTCGCACAAATATGGATGTTGTTTGTGTGTTATAATTGGTAGGGTTGGAGATAGGGTTGGTTCCTAATTCGGCATCCAAAAAATTATTGTGGTACGTAATGGCTCTATTTGCGTCAGTTGTTAGTTGTGTCTCTTGAGAGCTAAGGTTTATCAAGGAAAAACCATCTTGATCGTTATCGCAAATTATAAAACCTGCGGGTGTTCCAGATACAGGAGCTGGCAGAATGTTTATTTGCATCGTTTGGTTATCACTGCATCCATTCGGTGCAATTAACTCTGCATAAACAGTAAATGGATTGGTCGTATTTACAACACTTGTAACAGCATTAATTCTATCATCTGCATCTGTTTGTGATAAGTAATAAAGAACACTATGGTCATTACCAAAAGCCCCTCTTACCGCATTGTCAAATTCATTAAGTGGAATAGTAGTAACAAGATCTTGATCTTCATCACAATAGGTTTGATCAGGAACAGCTGCCGATTCAAAATAAGGCTCCACCCTAATCTCAAATTCTGCAAACTCGGTACAAGTAGGACTATTTATTCTTATGTACAATGTTTGAGGATTGGTAAGATTTGTATAACCTATCAAAGGATCCAGTTGATTTATATCAGAAAGTTGATCCATTTCAGATTCAAAGAATTCAATATCCACATTTGGAATGCCATTGATAAATCCCAAGGCAATTTCTTCTAAACTAAAGCTTTCAAACCCGTCATTACTAATATCATCACATTGTGATTGGTCTATAATATTTGTTCTGTCTAATAAAAGATTTGTATAAAGGTCCAGAGGGGAAATGGTGGCACAGCCTGTAGTTAATGATTCAAATCTAATATAGACACGTTGTATCCTAGGTGTGATGTTATCATAAGAATTAGGATTGGTAATGGCATTTACATTGTTATCTGCGTCTGCTTGAGAGGTATGATAACTAATATTGAAATTACTTGGAGCAGTTGTGAAATCAGGAATAACACTGGACAGATTAAAGGTAGCAAAACCGTTTTGATCTGTATCACAGGCATCTATTACTTCTAAATCACTATTTAGGGAAGGTGGTAAAACGATATTTATGGTCACTTCGCTTACAGCAAAACAGCCACTAATAGTGTTATAAACTCGAGCAAATATGGTGTCTGGATTTGAAAAATTGGTATACGTACCAGAAAGAGGTGATGTGTTGTTGAGGGCTTCACTTTCTGTAAGATGATAAGAAATGGCAACATTGGAAGTAGCAGTAGTTACTCCAGAATCTAATGTAGACAGATTTATATTTAATATACCATCACTATTGTTATCACAAGTATTGAAAGTGAAGTCTGTGGCTACAAGTGCATCATTAACGATGAGTTGGACTGGTTGTATGCCTTGACAGCCTGTATTTAAATCATTAATGCGTATGTAGATCGTTTGTGGGCTAATGGTATTTGTATAGTTATCAGGTAGTTGACCCACTTCATTTTGTGCGTCAGTTTGATCAAAATAAAAGTCTGTAGTATAGTTCCCTGCAGGAAGTTGTGTCAGAGCATTGTTACCCAAGTTGAGTAAATCAAAAGATTCAAAGCCATCTGCACTGGAGTCATCACATAGCGATTGATCAGCAATATTAATATTGAGTTGGTTGGGGTCGACAGTGACAAAGACGTCATCTGTGATAATACAATTAGAACCAGGAAGGGCGATACTTATTTCTACTCGATAATTTCCAGTAGTGTCAGCAACAAGAGTACTGCTGGTTTGTCCTAGAAGTTCTGTGTTATCTCTGAACCATCTAAAAGTGGCTAGATTGTTACCTATGTCTGCATTTAGCGTGGCTTCAATACAAGGAAATAAATCTGGGCCTAGATCTACTTCGGCTTGTAAACTGCCGGCCTCAATAAAAATAGCACTGTCATATGCGGTTGGATCAAAGTTGGATTGATCTGCTATAACCATTTTAAGGTGATAGACCGTATTAGGAAGAACCGTTGCTGCAGCAGTTAAAGTTACTGTACGTCCCTCAAAATTAGTATCGCCTAACATCTGACCTGCAAAAAAACTTTGATTTGCGGCGTGACATTGTCCTACCACCTCTGGGTGAATGGTGTCTATACCCACTGGAGTACTGGTGTTGGGGAGCACGGCAATATTTTGATAAGTACCGCCTTGTGGTCTTAGTAATAAAGCAAACCGATCACCTACGTTGCATGGAAAGTCTAATTGATATTCTTCTGAGGCGAGTAAGTAGTTGAAACTAATTCTATTTGAGCTGCTTATGAGATCAAACTCTATGACAGTTGCATTCACTGTATTTGTGATTCCTGTAATATTCTCCAGATCATTATCTCCAGTCCAAGCAGCTGTTCCATCACTTAAATCTGTGGTAATTAGTGTGTTTCCTATACGATTGCCATCACCAGTACTCAAAAAGAAACCATCTGAAAAAGGAAATGAAGAACCACCTTGCGTAAAACTGCCGAAACTATTTAATCCATCAACATTGCCATTTATACTTGAGCTAACATTAGATATCTCCATACAGTCATTACCCAATGCTTGCTGTACTAATTGATCCACCGGTAGTGTGGTAGTGGTATTGATGAGTTGGGAAAAACTTTGACAACTTATCAATAAGAAAATGATCAAGAAGAGCTCTTTATTTAAATGATTGCAGTTCAAGTTAGCGCGTTTTTAGGGGAGTTCCAGTTCAGTGTGATAGAGCGCAAAAATATTATTTAACTACTACTTAATACGATAAAATATATCTAAATTTAATTGTGGTTTATTCACCTAAACTTTAAAAAGAAGGTCGCACTAGTTAACTGTATGTAAATCAAAATATTAAAAATATATTTAGTACTTTTTTTAATCAAAAAGCCGAATATTTTATTGCCGTTAGTCGACTGTCTAAAAGGCGATAAACACGGTTTTAACTGCGTATATTTGCACACCAATTTGAGAATTATGGCATTGAATAAAAATGGAGTTTTAGGATGGGCAACTTTGATCATGATCATCGTTGGTTTAGGACTTATTGCATTAGGTGCTTTTAAGTATCAAGAAGTTGCAGGTTATGGATTTGCAGCGGTAGGAGTTGGTTTTTTTGCTATCGCGTGGGTTTTTAATGCGCTTAAAGGAAGAGTATAGGTGAAAGAAGTGATCCACTTTAAAGACATGAACACCCTACGCTTCAAGATCATACTCGTGCTGGCAGTTTTCATGTTGGTAATGGCTGGAGTCTTCTTTTTAAACAATTTTAAACTTTATAGTTCGATCGCTGCCCTTACGGCAGTAACCTTATTCTATTTTAATAGTTACGAGGGGTTTTCAACACGTAACTCTGCTTCCTACAGCCGTACGTCAATAACCGTTAAATTAGTAGGTAGAAAAACATTTGGTTTTAGTTTTAAAGAATTAGAAAAACTAGACCTTTCAGATAAAGGTCTTTATATAAAATCAAAGGGGATGGATGCGGTGACGCTTTCGCGAAAGCGATATGAAGACAACACCCTATCCCAATTACATAATATTTTACAAGTAAAAAGCACATCAAATGAGCGACGATAAACAAGTTATTTTTTCCATGTCAGGTCTTTCAAAGACTTATCAAAGTACTGGAAAACAAGTATTAAAAAACATTCACCTAAGTTTTTTCTACGGTGCAAAAATCGGTATTCTAGGTCTTAACGGTTCTGGTAAATCTACTTTGATGAAGATCATTGCTGGGATGGAAAAGAACTATCAAGGGGATATCAATTTCTTGCCGGGGTATCATGTAGGTTATCTCGAGCAAGAGCCACAGCTTGATGAGACAAAAACTGTTATGGAAATTGTACGTGAAGGTGTAGCAGAAACTGTCGCTGTTCTTGATGAATACAATAAAATCAATGACGATTTTGGCCTAGAAGAAGTATACACAGATGCCGATAAGATGGAGAAGTTGATGAATCGTCAAGCGATTCTTCAAGATAAAATCGATGCGTTAAACGCTTGGGAGCTGGACACCAAATTGGAAATAGCAATGGATGCATTGCGCACACCACCAGGGGAAGCTGAGATAAAGAACCTATCTGGTGGAGAACGTCGTCGTGTAGCACTTTGTAGGCTGTTATTACAGCAGCCAGAAATACTTTTGTTAGATGAACCAACCAACCACTTGGACGCAGAGTCTGTATTATGGCTAGAACAACACCTTGCTCAATATAAAGGAACTGTTATCGCTGTAACTCACGATAGGTACTTTTTAGACAATGTTGCTGGATGGATCTTAGAATTAGATCGAGGTGAAGGAATTCCATGGAAAGGGAATTATTCCAGTTGGTTAGAGCAAAAAGGAGACCGACTAGCAAAAGAAGAAAAAACCGAATCTAAAAGACAGAAAACCCTTCAACGAGAGCTGGACTGGGTGCGTCAGGGAGCAAAAGGTAGACAGACCAAACAAAAAGCGCGTTTGAGTAATTATGACAAGCTTTTAAATGAAGATCAAAAGGCCAAAGAAGAAAATCTAGAGATCTATATTCCTAACGGTCCACGTTTAGGAACTAATGTTATTGAAGCTAATGGAGTGAGTAAGGCATTTGGCGACAAGCTGCTTTATGAAGATTTGAATTTTGTACTACCTCAAAATGGAATTGTTGGGATTATAGGTCCTAACGGTGCTGGTAAAACCACCATCTTTAAAATGATCATGGATCAAGAAAAGCCGGATAAAGGTTCTTTTGCAGTAGGAGAAACGGTACAGCTAGCTTATGTAGATCAAGATCACTCTAACATAGATCCAGAGAAGTCCATCTGGGAGAACTTTGCAGACAGTCAGGACATGATCATGATGGGAGGAAAAATGGTGAATTCTAGAGCTTATCTAAGTCGTTTTAATTTTTCGGGTAGTGAGCAAAATAAAAAGGTATCGGCACTTTCTGGTGGAGAGCGCAACCGTTTGCACCTTGCTATGACACTTAAAGAAGAAGGAAACGTATTACTACTGGATGAGCCTACTAACGACCTTGATGTAAACACATTAAGAGCACTTGAAGAAGGACTGGATAACTTTGCGGGATGTGCCGTAATTATCTCGCATGACAGGTGGTTTTTAGATAGAGTTTGTACTCATATCATCGCTTTTGAAGGTGATTCTCAAATCTATTCTTTTGAAGGTAGTTTTACAGAGTATGAAGAAAATAAGAGAAAACGACTAGGGGATCATGCTCCTAAGAGAATCCGTTATAAGAAATTGACAAGAGACTAAAAAATAGCTTTTTCTAATTATACAATCCCAAAGATTTTTAAAATCTTTGGGATTTTTTATAGGGGTGTTATTGCAGAAAAGAGTCTGATTAGTTGTCAGGGATAGGCTAGTTGTATAGAGGTGTTTATTTAAAAAGAAATATGGAGTTTCAAAAATAAAACCTACTTCATGATCCATTCTTCCTTAAAAAGCAATGCTTTAGTAAGATGACCATATATTAACGGAAAGGTTGTTTTAAAATCAGCATTTGATTCAAAAAAGTATTCTGAAAGCACCGCCATGAATTCATACTGATTTGTAAAGGCATAATCTCTAAAGAACTGTGTTTGATCCAGCTTGCTACGCACGTCTGGTTTCATCAATTCCCGGAGAATTTTATTGGTGTATTTTTTGAATCTTACAGCATCAATATCATTACTACGGTCACTTTCAAAATGCATGACATGGGTAAATTCATGTATGCCTAAGTGAAGATTATCATTAGTTATATCCATTCCTTCCTTAAAATCATACCAGGAGATCGCTAGCACTTTAGCTAGTGGATTAAATTCGCCTTTATGCAATACCTGATTAGTAGGGCTCATAAAAGCCTCTGGAAATAACAAAATCGTATTCAGCATAGGATACAAATAGTTGCGGCGTCCAAAACTCAATTGGCAAGCAACACAAGATATCAATACCACTTGATGGTCAGTCACAGTACCTTGATACCTATTCCTAAAATCTTTATCTGCAATAAAGGCAGCTACTCGATGCTCAAACTGCTTTTTATTTTTAAGGGGAAGTTGCTCGTAGAAGGGGTATGTTTCTAGAACTCGCTTTCGCGAAAGCGGCAACCTGCGATAACTTAAGGCTTGTCGGTACCATAAAAAATCACGCTTTCTTTGAATACCTCGCAATATGATGTGGGCAAAAATGGATAAAAATCCAAAGCCTACCACAGCAAAGGCGTATGGTGCCATCCATTGCGCCTTGTTTTCTATTAATATGGAAGTGATTGTATTAATCGCGAGACATAAATATGCTTAAAACATACCAGAATAAAAGCATTAAGGAAGAGAATAAGCCTAGAGCCGCTCCTACATATTGATCGGTATGGTATTTATGTACCAAATTTGAAGTTTGATATAAAATGGTTCCTGCCGCTAGAAGTACCATGGCACCACTAAATAAAAGGCCTAAGTCAAAACCGAAAATCATCCCTGCGATGATTAAACCTATCGCAATTATAAAGCCCACAGCAAGAATACTCTTAAGAAAGGAAAAATCCTTTTTAGTAATCAAAACTACAGCGCTTAGGGCCGTAAATAAAGACAAGGTGACTACCGCTGCTTGACTTAATAGATTACTTTCTTCACCAGCCATGGCCTGATATTGTAGTGCCATTGCAATAAGAGGAAGAAAAATAACAGCTTCAGCTACTACAAAAAGAAGCAAGCCTAGATATTGTTGATTGCGATCGTGAGAGGTATGTGCCATCTTCTCTGCATAAGAAGTGGCCCACATAAAAGCACCTAGAACGAGCAACCACGACCAGCCTTGAGCCAGACTAAACATAAAGTTGACCAGAGGGTCTATTTGTAGTAAAAGAGTTTCAACCACCATAAAAAGGAGCGTTGCTAAAGCAACGTGTCCATAAGTCTTTTTATAAAAAAGAGCTCTAGTCTCATCGTCTACTCGAGAGAGTGCCTCAAAAGGGCGATCGTATTGTGGAAAATTATCTTGATTCATAGTTATTTAAATAAAACGTGAAGATAATTATTATGTAGATTCCTTAATGTTAATGAAAGATTTAAATTATTTTTAAAAAGATTAAACTTTTCTTGTTTATTAAAGTCCTAGAAAAACATGAGTACAACACCAGATAAAGAATTAATTTCTTTGATCCTTGATAAGTCTACGACTAACCAAGGGTTCAGAGCACTGGTAGCTCAACACCAAGAACAACTTTACTGGCAAATAAGAAAAATGGTTGTCGTTCACGAAGATGCTGATGATGTGTTGCAAAACGTTTTTATCAAAATATTTAAAGGAGTGAAAAACTTTAAAGGCGATAGTAAACTGTCTACATGGATGTTTAGAATTGCCTATAATGAAAGTATTACCTTTCTTAATAAAAAAGGGAAAATTCTGCAGTTATCCTCCCAAGAATTACAAGATTATTTAATTGATAAGTTAGAAGCTGATGTGTATTTTACCAGTGATGAAATACAGCTTGCTTTGAAAAAGGCATTAGCCCAATTACCAGATAGACAGCGAGAGGTTTTTAACCTTAGATACTACGACGATCTTAAATTCAAGATCATTGCAGAGCTATTAGACTTAAGTGAAGGAGCTGTAAAAAGCACCTATCATATAGCAGCAAAAAAAGTAGAGCGATTTATTAAAGAAGATTAAACTAATTGACTTTATAACAGTCATAACAATATGAGAAATAATAACATACATACTCAAGCAGGTTTTAAAGTTCCCGACGGTTACTTTGATCAACTTACTGATCGTGTGTTGGAAAATACTCAGGATCAAGATTTACAAGATCATGCTGGTTTTATAATGCCAGAGGATTACCTCCTGTCTCTAGAAGATCGAGTAATGAGTAGATTAGAGCAGCAAACAAAAGTGATACCCTTGCAAGTTTCTAAGTCAAAACAATGGCTGTATCCAGTTCTAGCAATGGCAGCTTTATTTATAGGTTTTATAACCATCAACGGATTATTCACCCAGGACAAAGTTACTTTTGCAGATCTAGAAGACCATGAAATTACAGACTTCTTAGTAGATGCTGATTTTATGCAAGACGAGGAGTCTGTAGCATTACTTTTTGCAGATAATACTATTTTGAAGGAAATAGAAATGGAAGAGAATATAACAGATAAGGAGCTTTTTGACTACCTCATGGAAGACGCTTCTTTGAATCAAATAATCATAGAATGAAATATATATATCTAATCTTACTTACAACACTCTGCTCTATAGGCATGAATGCTCAAAATCCAGATCATGCAGATCGTCAGGATCGCAATAAAGAAATGAGAGATCGAATCAATGCTCTTTCCATTGCTCATATAACTAAAGAGTTAGATCTTACCACTAAAGAAGCGGAGAAGTTCTGGCCGCTATACAATCAGGTAAAAGAGGAGCGCAATAGACTGGAGAGAGGTAAGAAAAGTCTAATAAACAAGCTAGAAAGTGAGTTTGAGACCATGAGTGAGAGTCAGGCGATCTCTTATGTGGATCAAATGGTGGCGCTAGATCAAAAAATAGTGGCTACTCATTTAGATTATAATCATGAAGAAATAATTAAAGTAATAGGCGCAAAGCGATTTCTTAAATTAAAAAAAGCCGAATTAGATTTTAGACGTAAGATGATTAAAGAATACAGAGACCGCAAACGTAGAAATTAGCCTGGTTTTATCAAATAGGTCTATTCCCTTTCTGTTATTTCAGAAAGGGTTTTTTTATTTTTTCAATTCTAGTTTTGTTTAAAAACTACCAGTGCCTATTTTTAACCCATAAAATTATAATCATGAAAAAAATACTGCTTATCCTTTCTATTGTATTGTTTGCGAGTTGTAAACAAACTCCATCAGAAACTGCAACAATTACTGGAGATCCCATTACGAGTAGTGACATCTATAAAAAGTATGTGATCGCTTATAATGACTATGCATCATGTAAGATGGAGCGTCCACAGCTTACTACAGATTTTATGGATCAAAAAATCACTCAAGAAGAATTTGCGGCCGCTCTAGAGCGCAACAATAAAACTTGTAATATCAAAAAGGAAATCTTTAATAAATACTATCAATTACTGGAAGCCGAATTTGATAAAGCTGCGGTAGCTCATAAAATTATGGAAGAATAGTTAGAATAAAAAGCTGTCCATCTCTTTTGCGCTATTGATCTCCGTCTTTTTATAGATGAGTTTCCAAGCCATAGAATTACTTATTATATAAAAGCTGCTCAACTCAGATAGCAATCTGTTTGGAGCAGTTTTCATAACAGCATCTTTTTCAATCTCTTGTTTAAAAGCTGTCTTCACTTTTTTTTTGTAGTGTTGTAGTCTTTACCTTAAAAACGTTGGAGCATTCCGTTATTCATTTGACAGAGGGTAAGATTAGGACTTATAATCGATTCTGGTTTTGGAATATGTTTGATAATTATTGTTTTGTTGGAAGTATGATTTCACAGTCTATTTTTTTCAAATCATAGGATACTTGAGCCCTAGTATTAGAAACAATTAAGGCTGTTTTTGACTCTGGAAAAATCTCAGCTGTAGGACCTGGTATTCTCATAATTGCTAACTTTAGTACACTTTATTTTTTTTATCACAAGTTTACTTAGGTAGTTGATCTCTTTTTCAATTATTGCAGTTTCCGTAATAAGTTGCTCTTTATCTCGATTGCTTTCTAATAAACTCGAAACAAAATAAAAAATACCAACGGCTATAAAACCGCTTGAAACACATTTTTATTTTAGAGCTTTATTTGAGGGTATTCGGAAGTTAATTGTTTTTTCATTTTTGCTAATTGTTGTTTGTGTAATTCTATGTCGGTTGCTTTATGATGCGATAGTTTTCGATACTTCTCTACTGCTTTTTGTTGAGTTAAGGTGTTGATGTTGATGGCGCTTTCGCGAAAGCGAGACCATATAAAATCAATACCCAATTCATTGAGATGTATCATGTCACGAGCATAGAATCGATAGTCCCTCAACTCGTCCATCGCAATTTCATAAGCAGGAAAATAATGGGCGAAAGTGCGCTCCACATGTGATTGAATAGCTTCATGTAGTCTGGCTTTGCTGCGTTGATTTTTAATAAATCCGTCCTTTATATGACGCACCGGTGATAGGGTATAGGTAATGGTGATTTCTGTATTCCAGTTGGTAACCAATTCATAGATGCGTTGCAAATCATCATGGATGGTATCAATAGAAAGCAACTCTTTGCTGAATAATTGCTGAGGTTGTTTGTGACAGTTGGCAACAATCATATCCTTCTCCACATGCCTATAAACCCAAGAAGTTCCTAAGGTGATGAATAAATGAGAAGCTTTTTTTAATGATTCTCTTAGGTGTTGTAAAGTAGTGTTGAGGTGGAATACTAACTTTTTAGGATCCATAGAATTCAAATCAGAATGAACGAGATAGGAAAAATGATCGGTACAATCTACTATAGTAAAAGCTTGATTTTTAATGGCGCGTTCCACAAGAATTCTCAGACTCGTAGAGTTAAATACAATCCCAAAAGGATTCACCGTGACATCAAAACCGTAGTAAGCCAATTTAGAACCTATGTTTTCTGTAAAACAGCTGCCTAGTAAAACTACTTTCGAATGGTGATCTATAAGAACGGGCAAATTAGAAAGAGGAACTGTTGTAGTAAGTTTCATTTTAGACAGAGTTGTTAGGTTTCAAAGGTACGGTGTTGCTTTTATACATGAAAAAGCACATGATATGCAAAACAGCACTACAACTGGTACTTCACCTAATTATTATAGATTATATACATTTCTATAGCTTTTAGGTATTCCAAAAATACAGCTACGATCTAAAATTAAAATAAACTATAAAGCTTTTATCAATTGGTAATACTTGTAAGAATATGCCTTTCGTGGCATCTGTTGTTGTTATGTAAACAGTTGAATTAAAGAGGCTTTATCTAACTAGTTATCCCAATAACGTAATGAGTATATATCTTTGATGTGGCAACTATGCAGCTGTTTCAAAAACAGCTGCATTCCTCGATTAAACCAGTTCCTTAGCCGCAGTTAACGCTTCATCTATTCCAGCAGGATTCTTACCTCCGGCAGTAGCAAAATGTGCTTGGCCGCCGCCGCCGCCTTGAATGTGCTTTCCTAATTCACGCACTATTTTACCGGCATCAAGGCCCTTCTCTTCCACGATGTTTTTACTTAAAATGACAGTAAGGGTTGCTTTATCTCCATTATCTGCTCCTATGATTAAGAACAGATCCTCCATTTCTCTTTCGATATCAAAAGCCAATTCTTTTACTGACTTGGCATCCAAATCTGTTTTTGTAGCGATAAAGTTAACTCCATTAATGAGTTGCGCACTAGCTATTAAATCGCCTTTTAGGTTCCCCGCTTTAGCCTTTAATAAGTGCTCAATTTCTTTTTTCAAAGAAGCATTTTCTTCTTGAAGTGCCGCTATAGATTCGGCCGGATTTTTGGTTGGATTCTTTAAGATGCTTTTGATCTCTTCAAAGCTCTTTGATTGCTCTGTAAAGAAATCTTTTACCGCATCGCTAGAAATAGCTTCTATACGTCTTATCCCAGAGGCAATGGCACTTTCACTAGTGATCTTAAAGTGCCAGATGTCTGCCGTGTTTTTTACGTGAGTACCACCACAAAGCTCCTGACTTACACCAAATTTGATCGTACGTACTACATCGCCGTATTTCTCACCAAACAATCCTATCGCACCTTCTTCTATAGCTTGGTCATAGGTATTGTTACGGTTTTCTTCTAGAGGTAATTGTTCTCTAATACGAGCGTTTACAAAATTTTCTATCTCGACCAATTCTTCCGCACTTACTTTAGAAAAATGTGAAAAATCAAAACGTAAGCTAGCACTTCGTACCATAGAACCTTTCTGTTCTACGTGAGTTCCTAAAACCTTACGCAATGCCTGATGAAGCAGGTGAGTAGCCGTGTGATTGGAGGCAGTACGCGCACGCTGATTCACATCCACAGTTACTTTAAATGCGCTGCTTATTTCATTAGGTAAGTTTTTAGTCAAGTGTACGGTTTGACCGTTTTCTTTTTTGGTATCGATGATGTAAACGGTATCTCCACTTGTATGTTCAAGGTACCCTTTATCCCCTGTTTGTCCACCACTTTCCCCATAAAAAGGCGTCATGTTAAATACTAATTGGTATAACTCGCCATCTTTTTTACTGATGACTTTACGGTATTTAGAAATACGCACATCTGCAGTAAGTCTGTCATAGCCTATAAATTCTTGTGTGTCATCTTCTCTTAAAATGGTCCAGTCGCTTGTTTCTGTAGCACTTGCTTCACGTGAACTGTCTTGCTGTTTTTTAAGCGCAATAGCAAAGCCTTCTTCATCCATTTCCAGACCTTGCTCACTTAAAATTAATCGAGTCAGTTCTTTTGGAAAACCATAAGTATCATTAAGCTCAAAAGCTTTTTTACCATCTAGAGTTTTAGAAGCTTCATTTTTCATTCCGGCTACCATCGAATCCAGTAGCGCTAGGCCATTTTCTAAAGTTCGCAAGAAAGAAGCTTCTTCTTCTTTGATGACATTAAGAATCAGATTCTTTTGAGCTTTTAGCTCTGGAAAGGCATCGCCCATTTGCTTAGAAAGGGTGTTTACCAATTGGTAGATGAACGGCTCTTTTTTATTCAGATAAGTAAATCCATAACGTATTGCACGACGCAAGATCATACGTATCACATAACCAGCGCCATTGTTAGAAGGTAGTTGACCATCGGCAATGGAGAAAGAAACTGCTCTCACATGATCTGCAATAACTCTAATGGCTATGTCTTCTTGGGTTGTTTTACCATAAGAATGACCCGTTATGGTTTCTATTTCTCTGATTAAAGGTGTGAAAACATCTGTATCGTAGCTGGACTTTACGTTTTGTAACACCATAGCAAGGCGTTCAAAACCCATTCCTGTATCCACGTGTTGATTGGGTAGGTTTTTTAAAGAACCGTTTGCCATACGGTTGTATTGTATAAAGACCAGGTTCCATATTTCTACCACTTGGGGATGATCCATATTGACAAGAGACGCGCCACCTACTTTTGCCTTCTCTTCTTTACTTCTTATATCTACATGAATTTCAGAGCAAGGTCCACAAGGTCCTTGTGCGCCCATCTCCCAAAAATTATCTGCTTTATTACCATTAAGGATTCGGTCCTCAGCAATGAGCTCTTTCCACAAGTCGTAGGCTTCTGAATCTCGATCGAGGTTTTCACTTTTGTCACCTTCAAAAATAGTTACATAAAGACAGTCCTTGTCAATTTTGTAGACTTCGGTAAGTAATTCCCAAGCCCATGCAATAGCTTCTTTCTTAAAATAATCACCAAAACTCCAGTTCCCCAACATTTCAAACATGGTATGGTGGTAGGTGTCTACACCTACTTCTTCCAGGTCATTGTGTTTACCGCTTACACGCAAACATTTTTGAGAATCGGTAACACGGTTGCTTTTAGGATCAGAATTTCCTAAAAAATATTCCTTAAACTGGTTCATTCCTGCATTAGTGAACATCAAGGTAGGATCATTTTTGATCACCATAGGCGCACTAGGCACAATTTGGTGTTTTTTATTTTCAAAAAAATCAAGGAAGGTTTGGCGTATTTGTTTTGACTTCATTCTGGCTGTAGCGGTTAATTCAATTTTCTTATTTTTGCCTTAGGTGATGAAAAAGGGTAGAAGTTCGCTTTCGCGAAAGCGAAATAAACACTAACTTTTTTCTACTTATTTTTAGATCCTAAGAACGCACAAAAATAGCATAATAAAACATATGTCAAAGGTCAAGTATTACTACGATTCTGAAACTCTTTCTTACCGAAAAGTAGAGACCAAAAAAAGGAGGTTCTTTTTTAGGAGTTTACTGTTTTTGACAGTGAGTTTTTGTTTTGGACTGGTGTGTTTCTTTTTTGCAGATATGTTTCTAATCTCCCCACAATTAAAGAAATCTCGTAGTAAAGTAGAGTATTTAGAATTACAACTCGACGAAATGCGAGAAGATGTAACCCGATTATCCTCAGTGATTGAAAATGTCGAAGATCGGGATAACAACATATATCGTATTTATTTTGATGCCAACCCAATTCCTTCAGAACAACGTCAAGCAGGTTTTGGAGGTGTGAATCGTTATAAAGATTATGAAGGTGGCTACAGTGCAAAAAAAATTATTGAACTTAAAGAAGCCATCGATAAACTTAAAAAAAGAACTGCGATACAATCAAAATCTCTAGATGAAATAGTCACTCTTGCTGAAGATAAAGAGAAGCTGCTTACCTCCATACCTGCGATACAGCCCGTACGCAATCAAGATCTTACACGTATGGCGAGTGGTTACGGTTACCGTACAGATCCTTTTAATAAAACCAGAAAATTTCATTACGGTATGGACTTTACAGCCCCTCGAGGCACACCGGTCTTTGCAACTGGTGATGGAACTATCGTTCGAGCAGATGCTAATAGCTCTGGTTATGGAAACCACATTAGAATAGATCACGGATTTGGTTATCTATCGCTTTATGCACATTTAAGATCAAACAAACCTTATAATGTGCGTCGAGGGCAAAGGGTGAAACGAGGAGATATTATTGGATACGTAGGTAGTACAGGGAGGTCTCAAGCGCCACACTTGCATTATGAAGTATTTAAATATGATGATCGCATCAATCCTATTAATTTCTATTACGGTAATTTAACACCACAAGAGTTTAATGCGCTATTAAAGAAATCGCAACAAGAAAATATTTCTTTAGATTAATTTTAAGTAAAAAATGAACTTATTTCATAAACTATGCATATAGAACTTCCACAAAAACTATACTACTCCATGGGAGAAGTAACTAAAGCATTTCAAGTGAATGCCTCTTTGGTTCGTTTTTGGGAAAAAGAATTTGATGTCTTGCAACCCAAGAAGAATTCGCGTGGTAACCGTAAGTTCTCTAAGGATGATATTGAGAACCTTAAAACTATTTATCATTTAGTAAAAGAAAAAGGTTTTACACTAGACGGTGCACAAGATTATATGAAAAATCATAAAAGCCAGCTCCACACTTTTGATATCATTAGTAAGTTGGAACACGTAAAGGCAGAGTTGCTTAAAATTAAAGCCCAATTATAATTGCTCTAATACCAAATTATCTGCAGTAGCTTCTTTCTTAAATCAGTAGATTTGCATTTATTAAAATGACCGATTAAATACTTTAGCTATTAATGATCAAGTTTGAAAAACTGCCTTATTCTTTACTAATTGCTGGACATATTGTGATCACTATTTTTATGATCGCACTTCCATTACTGGTAAAGGTATTTTTTTATGGAGCTATTATATATTTTATCTTAAGACTTCTTACCAGTGCTGACAAGAATCAAGAGGTGATTCTAGCTTGTGCTTATATCACCTGTTTAGAAGTATTTTTAAAAATGAATGGCGGCTTGTTATTCTATGAGATGATTAAATATATGGTCATCGCTTTTATGCTGGCAGGTATTCTTTTAAGAGGATTTTCTCTTAAGTCCATACCATTTGTATTTTACTTGCTTTTATTGGTCCCCAGTATAGTCATAGCGTCTCAGAATATCCCCATTTCAGAATCACTAAGAAAGGCGGTAGCTTTTAATTTAAGCGGTCCTGTGACTTTAGGAGTGGTTGCGATATATTGTTTTCAACGCAGGATTACTACTACACGACTGGATGAGATTTTAAAATTATGTGTAGGCCCCATTGTGATGCTCGCTTTTTATCTATTTGTAGTCACGCCAGATATTAGAGATGTAGTGACTAATACGGGCTCTAACTTTGCAGCATCTGGTGGATATGGGCCTAATCAAGTAGCAACAGCTTTGGGAATAGGGATGTTTATTTGTTTTATACGTTTCTTGCGTATCAAAAATTTATGGGTAAATGTACTGGACATTATCTTGTTCTTAGGAATGACCTATCGGGGTTGGATTACCTTTTCCCGGGGAGGTGTTATAACCGCTTTTCTAATGATAGGAGCTGTTATATTCACCTTGTTTTTCTTAAAACGGTCTGAATTTAGGTTTTCATTTTTACCTAAATTAGGAGTTATCGCCTTGGGGTTAATACTAGCTTGGGGGTATACCTCGCTCGCAACTAGTGGTTTGATCGATAAAAGATATGCAAATGAGGATGCTGCTGGTCGCGCAAAGGATGACCTTTCCACAGGTCGAGTAGAACTTATCTCAATCGAATTAGAGGCCTTTCTTGAAAATCCTATTGGAGGAATAGGAGCCGGTCAAGTAAAATATTACCGAGCAAAAAAAGACGGTATAGTCGCCGCCTCTCATAATGAAACGAGTAGATTGCTTTCTGAACATGGAAGTATTGGGATTGTTTCATTGCTCGTACTCATATTTACACCGCTTATTTTTAGACTTACTCATAAAGGGAACGTGTATTTCTACGCTTTTTTAATTTTTTGGATAGCCACTATAAATCACAGTGCCATGCGTATTGCTGCACCCGCTTTCTTTTACGGAATGGCATTGCTTTATGTCGTAAAACCTAAGGTAAAAAAGAAAGGCGTCCCAGTTGAAACAACGCCAGATTTTGTTACTACTTAATGAAGAATATACTATACATAGGCAATCAACTGGCTCAAAAAGGTAAGACGGCAACGACTATAGATAGTCTAGGTCCTTTACTGGAAAAAGAAGGTTATCAATTGCGTTATGCCTCTTCTGTTTCAAATATAGCCGGGCGTATGGTTGACATGATGCGCAAGACTTTCAAGAGCAGAAAATGGGCAGACGTTGTTTTAATTGACACCTATAGTACTAAAAATTTTTGGTTTGCGATTGTTATCGCACGTATGTGTATATCATTTAATATGAAGTACATTCCTATTCTTCACGGTGGGAATTTGCCTGTTCGATTAGATAAAAACCCAAAGGTCACGAGAGCTTTTCTTCACAATGCTCATGCTGTTGTAAGTCCTGGTGATTATTTGCGTGCTGCTTTCGCGAAAGCTGGCTACCACAACATCACTAAGATCAATAACTTTATCGAGATAGAAAACTACCCCTTTCTAGAACGATCTGTCTTAGAGCCAAAACTTCTTTGGGTAAGATCATTTGCAGAGATTTACAATCCGCAAATGGCAGTTCGTGTGCTTCACTTACTTAAAGAGAAATATCCTAAAGCCAGTCTGACCATGGTTGGTCCAGAAAAAGATGGGGCGCTAGAAGATAGTAAGTTACTGGCTCAAGAATTACAACTAGAAGTGAATTTTACTGGGTTGCTTTCTAAAAAGCAGTGGATAGAAAGAAGCAAAGATCATTCTATTTTTATCAATACGACCCACTTTGATAACCTTCCTGTAAGTTTAATCGAAGCGATGGCATTAGGTTTACCGGTGGTTTCAACAGATGTAGGAGGTGTCCCATACCTAATACAGCACAACGTACATGGCAAATTAGTTCCAGATGCTGATGTAGTAGAAATGGTAGAAAATATTCATCATTTAATACAGCATCCTAAAGATGTTTTGACTATAATTACAAAAGCCAGAGAAAGATCCCTGAACTACTCTTGGAAGGAAGTAAGCCAGCGATGGAACTCCTTACTTGACTGATAACTTCTATCTTTACATTTTTTAAAGCTTACTTATGGTGATCTCTCCCATACATTTTGAAATGTCTGAACGCAAAATTTTATTGCGTATTATTGATGTGGTTGTTGTTTTGGGAGCATTGCATCTGCTAGGAGTGATATTTCATTTTAATTATTTTCTTATCAATGAAGAGCAATGGATGTGGTCTGTTATTCTCGCTGCCTATTTATTGTTTTTTGCAACTGTTTTTGAATTGTACAATTTACAGCGAGCGAGTCGTATTACTGGCACCTTGAGAAGTGCTGTAACTGCTGGTTCTTTCACTTCGTTAATTTATTTACTCACCCCATTTTTCACCCCAGAATTACCAGAAAACAGAATCCAGATTTTATATTTTTATCTTGCGATCACTTTACCATTATTGGTTTGGAGATCTGTTTACATCAAGTTTTTTGCGAGTTCTAGATTTAATAAAAATATTATACTCATCGCAGATGCCAGTGATGCAGTTATGATTGCAAAATCTTTGCAAGATGTCGATCCTAATTATAAAATAAGCGGTTTTATCAATACGGGACCAGCGTTAGCATCAGAGCATTTTGTTGGGTTGAAAGTCATAGGGATTAAAGATGCATTCGACTTATTTGAGGATAAATCTGTTACTGAAGTCGTAGTGGCCAGTAATGAAGCTGAAGGAATTACTTCTAATTTATACAGATGGCTCATTGAACTGGTAGAAAACGGATATTCAGTTAGAGAGTATACTCAGGTCTATGAAGAAATGACAGACCGAGTTCCAGTACAATATGTAGGTAAGGACTTCTATAAGTACTTTCCTTTTGCTAGAAATAACCAGAACCGACTCTATATAGTATACCATAGGCTTTTTGATATAGTGGCTTCTTTATGTGGCTTGATCCTATTTTTGGCGATCATACCCTTTGTGTTTTTAGGAAACTTATTCGGTAATCGAGGGCCTTTATTTTACAGCCAAGAACGAGTAGGTATCAATAGAAAATTATTTAAAATAATTAAGTTCAGAACTATGGAAAGAGACGCTGAAAAATCAGGCGCTCAATTTGCAGTTAAGAATGATGTGAGAATAACAAAATTCGGTAAGTTTTTAAGAGCTACGCGTATAGACGAGTTTCCTCAGTTTTGGAATATTTTAAAAGGAGAAATGAGTGTGATCGGTCCACGTCCAGAACGTCAGGTTTTTGTAGAACAGCTTTCTGAGAAGATTCCATTTTATGAAACACGTCATGTGGTAAAACCTGGCTTAACGGGTTGGGCACAGGTAAAAACTAAATACGGTGTTACCGATGAAGATCACCTGAGAAAACTTCAATACGATTTGTATTATATTAAAAAGCGCAGCGTTTTTCTAGATATCAGAATCATTGTTAAAACTTTAAGTACGATCATCTTTTTTAAAGGGCAGTAATGCCAGTTTTCAGTTCCAGTTTTCAGTGAACAGTGGAACGTCAGTATTTAGCTTTGCTAAATACTGCAAATTGCGACTGCAAACGACCTACTTACTTCCGCTTCATTTTACCACGTCTAAAAACGCCGAAAAGCAATACAAACAATCCCATAAGACTGGCTATTCTTGCTATATAGTCCCCATGAGTAGTGTAAAAAGTGACTTTAGTTTTAGGATATACAGTTCCTTTAATAGCTCCTTCTGTTCCGTATTCTAGGGATTCTAAGATGTTCCCACGCTCATCTATAATAGCACTTATTCCGGTATTGGCACTTCGAGCAATCCACCTTCTGTTTTCTATAGCTCGTAGTCTGGCAAGGCTTAAATGTTGTTGATGACCTTGGGTGTTTCCCCACCAGGCATCATTAGTAATGATCGCTAAGAATTGGGCTCCATTTTTCACATAATCAGTGACATATTCTCCGTAAACCGATTCATAACAAATTATTGGAGCCACTTTAGCTTGGTTTTTAATTTGAAAAACAGAACGTTCTTTTTGAGTTGTTTTAGTAGCTACCGTACCGCCTAAATCCAGCATCGCATCTCCTAAAATAGGCTGAAGAATATTTTTATAAGGAAAATTTTCAACGCCTACTACTAATTTAGACTTGTGATACACTTGTAACGAGTCCGTAGCAGCTAAAAACATAGCGCTATTATAGTCATTGTAAAGAGTTCTACCGTCGCGAGCTACATTAGTTTGTGTGGTAATTCTAGTGGTATCTGTAAAAATCTCTGCAATGGAAATACCTCCTAAATAAGACACATTTGGATAATCGTACAGCGCTGCTCTAATCTGATTCACAGAACGATCGTATGCTAATTGGTCCAGGTCAGACAGTCTTACATTATCTGCAAGAACTGTTTCTGGTGTAATAATAAGATCTGTGAATTGATCCATTTCAGGTTGTGCCAAGTTCATAATGATCTTTACGATGCTGTCGTTTGTGGTATAATATTTCTGGCTATACGGATCTATGTTGGGCTGTATGATAACTACATTAGTTCCTTCCCCTTTTTGAAAGGATAGCATATCAAAAACTAATATTTGCGAAATAATAATGGGGGTGATGATCAAACTTAGAAGCACAGCAACTCGTTTGATGATAAATTTGCGTTTAGAAATAAGTTCGCTTTCGCGAAAGCTTAACACACTTAAAAAAATAAATATATTGACCAGCCATATCCATAAAGAACCACCAAATGTCCCTGTGTATTCATACCATTGAATCCAAGACGTCATCTCGCTGAATCCATTCCCCAAGTTGAGCCATGGCCAGGAGAAATCCCATTCCAAATGCATGCGCTCAAAGCTGATCCACAAACAAGCGAGAAATGTCAAAGCGGCTCCTTGTGTAGCTTTGCGAGCCAATAAATGATAGCCCAAAAATACCAAACTCATCAAAGCAGCATTAGCTATAACGGCAAACCACATTCCAAAAGGTGTTGAAAAATACAACCAGTAAGTAGTGGCTATATTCCATATAAAAAAAGTGAGATAGGAGTGAAGGAATACTTTTCCTGCTTTACGCTTTGTAGAAGAATTTCTAATGCGTTTTTCAGAAAGGAGTAAGGGGACAAAAGCTATGAGTAATAGTCCAGCAAAGCCATAAGTAGGCCAGCCCAGCCACAATAGAATTGCTGATAATAAGGCTAGTAAAATACTGGTGAATTTCATGAAGAAGTAATGAAGTGCTAATTTAAGTTCTTTAGAGTCAATTCTGAATCCTGAGTTCGGAATTCTGAATTGATTTTACTTATTAAAAACAGAAAGATCAATGTTTACGGAGAATACATTAGAATACAAGGCCTCGCTAGAGTCTCCTATATCGGTAAGTGCATAATCTACTGAAATGCCTTTGTACTTGAAGCCTATACCTATATTGGGTTGAAAAGTGGTGCTGTCATTACCGTCGAGTTGCTGGATGTTTTGAAAATTACCGACTCCTGCACGAACAAATACCAAATCGGTAAAGCCGTATTCCAATCCTAAAGCTGGGGTAGCGCTTACCGCACTGCTAGAAATAATGTCATTGGTCTGTATAAAACGCATGTTGAGATCCACCTCTGCGGTCAGTTTATGATCGTAGTGAAAGGTGAACGTTCTTGCGAGTCCTAATTGAAGTTTAGGTAAAGTAATCTCTGTTGTTTCTGGTAATTCTTGATTTTGATTTTCAACCGCACCGCTTATTTCTGCAAACTTTTCTTCGTTGATCGTCCAGGTGTTATAAGTAGTGGTGATATCACGAGCCATCACTCCAACCTCCCAATCGCCGCGTTTAAATTGTAAACCTATGTCAAATCCGAATCCCCAAGAATTAGCAAATTCACCTATGACTCTGCGTATGACCTTTGCATTGGCACCATAGGAGAAACCGTCTAGTTTTGATTCACGAGCATAGGAGAAGGTAAAGGCCCAGTCTGCAGTAGAAAATGTAGAAATACGGTCGTAATTGATATTTCCTTGATCGTCTATTAATTGAGTAGTATTTAAAATATCATCTACAGAAAAACGGATGACTGAGAAGCCAAAAGCACTGACGTCATCTATAGGCATGGCAAAGGCACCATAATTGTACTGAGCAATATTTGCAAAGTAACTGGAGTGCATCAAAGAAACTTCTTGTTTTTCCATTCTCATCAATCCAGCGGGGTTCCAATATACAGAATTGACATTATTACTGCTTGCCACTACGGCATTGCTCATTCCCAAAGCCGCTGCATCCACTCCTATGTTTAGGAATTCGTTAGAGTAGGCTCTTGAAGTTTGCGCTTGCGCATAAACAGAACAAAGTAGCATCAGTAAATAAAAGCAGTTTTTCAAGCAGGAATTTTAATAAGTCACAAATATCTAAGTTTCTGAGTTAATAACTATGAAAATCTGTTGATATTGCCTAAAAAGATAGCAAAACACATCATTAAAAAACTGCATATTTGTAAGATGAAGAATTGGGCACCTAATATCATCACTTTATTGAATCTACTTTGTGGATGTATTGCAGCTATTTATGCGTTTAACGATCAGCTAGTTTTCGCGGCTATTTTTGTTGCGGCGGGTATATTTTTCGACTTTTTTGACGGTCTTGTGGCACGACTTTTAAAAGTTTCTAGTGATTTAGGAACCCAACTCGACTCCCTTGCAGACATGGTCACCAGCGGTCTAGTACCAGGAATAGTGATGTACCAGCTATTGAGTGATGCGATAGGTTTTAATTTGATTGATCAAGAACAAAGTTTTACTTCAGGGTCTTCAGATTATTGGATCGGTCATCCCTATATACCTATCATGGGTTTCCTTATCACCCTAGGAAGCTGTTACCGCCTGGCAAAATTCAATATAGACACCAGACAGACGGACTCTTTTATAGGAGTGCCTACACCTGCTAACGCTATTTTGATCATTTCTTTGGGAATTATAGCTCAGGACACAGATGTAAGTTGGTTGTATTACGCACTTACCAATCCTTATATTCTCATCGCAATCACCATATTCAGCGTCTACATTCTCAACGCAGAGTTGCCTTTGTTTGCTCTAAAGTTTAAAAGCTTCGGGTGGAAAGGAAATGAGATACGCTGGATTTTTATAGGGATTTGTATCGCACTAATGATCTCTTTACAGATTTATGCCGTGCCTTGTATCATCATCATTTATATTTTGATGAGTGTGTTGAATAATATCAGGAATGGAAGAAAGTAATTTTTTCAGTTTAACTTACTCAAAAATCTTCTTCTTTCTCAGTTCAAAATTCTGTCCTAAATAAACCCGTCGTACCACTTCATCTTCAGAGAGTTCTTCTGGTGAACCGTGCTTTAAGATTTTGCCTTCAAACATGAGATAAGTACGGTCGGTAATAGCAAGTGTTTCTTGTACGTTATGATCGGTAATCAGAATACCTATATTTTTTTTGGTTAGTTGTGCTACAATTCTTTGAATATCTTCTACGGCCACTGGATCTACCCCTGCAAAAGGCTCATCCAGTAATATAAAAGTAGGGTCTGTAGCCAGTGCGCGAGCGATTTCTGTACGCCTACGTTCTCCACCACTTAATAAATCACCGTTTCTATGGCGTCGGTCTTGTAAACTGAATTCTTCCAACAACTTCTCACAACGTTCTTTTTGTTCTTTTTTAGATAGCTTGGTCAATTGTAAAACGCCTAATATGTTTTCTTCTACAGTGAGTTTTCTAAAGATAGAAGCCTCCTGTGCGAGATAACCTATACCAATCTGTGCACGTTTGTACATGGGGTATTGAGTGATTTTTGTATCATCCAGCCATACATCACCTCCTGTCGGTTTTACAAGCCCCACAGTCATATAGAAAGAAGTGGTTTTACCGGCACCATTTGGTCCTAGAAGACCAACGATCTCCCCCTGATTCACTTCGTATGAAACGCCTTTTACAACTGGGCGACCTTTATAGGATTTCTGTAAATTATCAGCTCTTAATTTCTTTCGCATGGAACAAATTTAATGGTTTTGAATTCAATTTTGCACTAGTAATGACATCTTAGATTGGGCAATTGCATTTGCAATTTGAATTTAATCGAATAAAAGGCTCTTTTCTCTTTTTTACTTCGGTAATTTCAGTGCAAGTATTTCCGTATAATAAGAATCATAGGTTAAGCTGTGATTGATTTTTATGCTTCACAGAAACAAAAAAAAACTCGTTTTCTTTTCCAATAAATTCAAGCTTCAACTGGTATAATGATTAAATTGCGTGGTATTATAGAAATTCAATTACTCAATTTATGGAACTTCCTAGATTTCTTATGGGCGATAACGTTCATTATCCTGAAGATATTTTTGTCATTCACTTAGAATATCCGCGTTTTATAATCAATTTAAAAGATGATGAAGTGGAGTTTCTAGAAGAAGTTACAAAAGAAGATGTGGAAGAACTGGAAGAAGAGACTAAAAATTTGATAGAAGAAGCCAGTCGTTTTTACGATGAGCAAATGAAATTATACGAGCAATAATGGAAAACATTAAAGAATTAGACTGGGACGCCACCTTATTTCTTAACGATTGGGGAGGGGAGACGATAGATCTGTTCTTTAATATCATCACGCATAAATTTTATGCGATCCCCTTGTATTTATTTGTCCTTTTTATTCTTTATAGAAAACTGGGTATTCGCAATTTAGCAATCGCATTGATTGCTATAGCTTTATTAATTGCTTGTAGCGATCAACTAGCAAATCTTTTTAAAAATGGTTTTGAACGTTTGAGACCTTTTCGAGAGCCAGCTTTAGAAGGATTGATTTCCAAAGTCGGTAAAAGTGGTGGTACTTATGGTTTTTATAGTGGTCATGCGAGTAGTGCTGTTGCCCTTGCTACTTTCCTTTGGTTTATTTTGAGAAGAAAGCATAAAGGCCTTGCTGTGATTATGATTGTTTGGGCTGTTCTGGTTGCTTATAGTCGTGTTTACCTGGGCGTTCACTATCTAGGTGATGTGCTCATGGGAGCGTTTATAGGAACTTTATTAGGTTTGTTTTTTGCTTGGGTGTACGCTTTCGCGAAAGCGAGATACGGAGTCTCCACCACCATAAATTAAACCTTGATGAATAAGCAATTTCGTTTTGAAGTCTCTACTCAGTGGAAAAAAGGCGACTATAAAAACTCCAAAACACATCTTTCTAAAATTGCTGGAAAACCAGATTTGAATATTTCTGCAGCAAAGGAGTTTAAAGGTCAGGAAGACCAATACAATCCTGAAGATTTATTATTAAGTGCGCTATCCTCTTGCCATATGATGTCTTATTTTTATGTATGCCAGCAACAGGGAATTGAGATTGTAGATTACAAGGATAAGGCTGTAGGAACGCTAGAGCTTCGCCCTGACTTCAGTGGTGGTTTTACCAAAGTACAATTGAACCCTGTGGTCACTATTTCAAATGCTTCCCAAGAAAGACAGTCTATAGATTTGCATAGAAAGGCACACGAGCTTTGTTTTATAGCCAATTCTGTGAATTTTGAGATTTCTATTGTTCCAATTGTCTCGATTAAAAGTTAACTTATTTAATTATTTAAGTTTTTTTTAGGAAAGGTGAAACCTTTTGATCTTTTCATAGTCCTAATTTTTATTAAGTGTGAATGACCACTATACAATGGTCTTAAAATTTAGTACCCTATGAATTTACTAAAAAACAAATCAATCTTTAAATCGCTAACAATTGTAGCCATTGCTTCTTGCTTATTTATAAGCTGTGACTCTGATGACGATTCAGGAGGTACCACAGATGGTGATGGATCTGGAACTGTGATACTACACGCTGCTTTTGCTGATTTTGATCTAAACAATGTAACTGCGATGGTTAGCGGTACAAACTTTGTTATTGAGACTAACGGTTTACCTAATCATACTTCTCCTTATTGGTCCAATACCAACACGAGAACAATTACCGGACCTATGGGAAACACCATGACTACAGGTCCAGCAGCTGTTGACCATCCTTTATATATAGATCCTACGGTTACTTCTAGTGCAAATATGGCACCAGGAAATATTGATGATTTTAATGGTTCTTATTCCTTAACTGTTCCTGCTTCTCCAGCATTAGCTTCTAACTCTTCTGCAACTGGATTAGGTGCTATAGGAATTGCGGTAAGTGGTTCAGTTATTTATAATGATGAAGAAGGTCCTAACATACCTCTTGATGGCGCTGTTGGTTCTTTAGATTATACTGCTGCACATACAGGTCCACAGAGTTACCATTATCACTTAGAACCTAAAGCGTTTTCAAATGATGATACTGCTCTGATCGGAATTATTTCTGACGGTTTCTTTATCTATGGTAGAAAATGTAACTTTACAGGAACTTATCCTACAGATCTTGATGTCTCCGGAGGTCATACTTCTACAACGCAGCATACAACGACTGCTGAGTATCACTATCATATTCAAAATGAATTGTACCTAAGTCAGTATTACATCATATTCCCTGGAAATTATCAAGGCACGCCTCATAACATACAGTAGTATATTTATCCTATTGCTTCTCTCAAGTTGTAAGAAAGACTTGACTAAATCTTTTACAACAAAAGAAATGGTCGAAGTAGAGAAAGCACAGCTAGATTTAAAACCTAATGAAGGACTCGTGTACTATAAAAACGAGCCCTTTACTGGTTTTTCCATGCGTTATTATACAGAGACTAAAGTTGCTGAAAAGATTGCCTATTTAAACGGCAAACGTCATGGTCTTTTTCAAAAATGGTTTTCTGATGGAGTTTTGAGTTTTGAATCCCAATATAAAACAGGAATACAACATGGGATCACTACCTCATGGTGGAATAATGAAAATAAACGTTCGCAAAACAACTATGAAAATGGCGTGGCACAAGGGAAACAAATTCAGTGGTACATTAATGGAGCGATTTTTAAAGAAATTCAACTGGTTGATGGACGGGAGCAGGGCATGCAAAAGTCCTACCGTCAGAATGGTAAATTATACAATAACTATGAAGCAAAAAATGGCAGAATATTTGGTCTTAAAAGAGCCATACTTTGCTTTAGTCTCGAGAATCAGTCTGTGGTGTCTGATACTTTGTAGTGCTCTTTTTGCGTCTAGTTGCAAGACAGAAAAAAAGCAAGCTGTTGCCAAAGCCCAAAACGAAGTTACCAGTAGAGTAGAAGCTTTACCTTATTATGGAGAGGCTACTTTTACGCCGCATTGGTTTTCTAGCGATAGCGATTCTTTAAAAAATTTCCATAAGATTCCAGATTTTGAGTTGACCAATCAAAATGGCGAGTTGATTACCAATGCTACTTTTGAGAATAAAATCTACATCACCGATTTCTTTTTTACAGTCTGCCCAGGCATCTGTCCCAAAATGACAGAAAACATGACTCGCATTCAAGAGGAGTTTATAGAAAATGATGAGGTCCTGTTGCTATCTCATTCAGTAACTCCTGATTATGACACTCCTGAGGTGTTACAGAAGTACGCGAAAAGAAAGAAAGTTAATCCCAAAAAATGGCATCTGGTGACTGGCGATAAAGAGTTGATTTACGATCTAGGTAGGAACCAATATTTTGTAGAAGAAGATTTAGGAATCACCAAAGATGTCAACGACTTTTTACACACAGAGAACTTTATTTTAATAGATCAAAACAAACACATACGTGGGATTTATAATGGATTGAATAAAGCTTCTATAGGTCAGTTGATTCTAGATGTAAGGACGTTGCAAGCAGAGTAAGTCTAAAAATAGATACATCTCATCACTTTTTAATTGAAAACATCAAAGGATAATTTAAGTCCTTGTATAATCATGTTGGTTCCTATAATCGCAATGATCAATCCCATTAACTTTCCGATTACTGAAATAACATTGTCTCCTATCTTTTTTGCAATGATGTCGCTTAATGTAAATGCAATGTAGTTGAGTAAACACATCAGCGCAAAAACTAAGATAATCACGGCTATATTGATATAAGAGGTTGTATTGGCAACAAAGTTAGTTGCCGTTACGATAGTTCCTGGACCAGCTAAAATTGGAATCGCCAGTGGAGAGATCGCAATATTCTCATCAATATTGACCGTTTTTAGATGCTTGATGTTTGATTTTTTAGACTGTAACATTTCAAACCCAACAAAGAAGATTAATATCCCCCCGGTAATTTTAAAAGCAGGTATGGTGATGCCAAATAAGTCAAAGATATAATTACCAAGCAACACAAATACGGTAACTATAATAAAAGCAACCAATACAGCTTTAAGATTGATTCTTTGTTTTGCCTCTTTATCTGCGCCTTCTGTTAATGTCAAAAATATAGGCATGTTAGAAATCGGATTCATAATGGCAAAAAAGCCTGTGAATACGGTTATTGCAAAAGTTGCTAATTCATTCATTTAATGATGGTATAATTGAAAAAGATTAGAGATGCGTGAATACACCTTTTTAATTTTAACATGCAAAAGTAGTCCAAAGTAACCTTCCAAGGTTCAAAGATGCTTCAAATAAGATCAATATTATTTGGAACCAACTCCCAACAATTCATCAACTGTATTTGCTGTAACCGAGTGATAATTAGGTCGTGCTGTCTTATAGATGGCTATAGCTTCTTCTGTACGATTCGCTTTTTTAAATGCTTTAAAAAGTGTTGTTACATACCAACGTCTTCCAACAGTATTCAGGAATTCAGCAATTTTAGAATCGACATTGTTGCCATGATAGCCATGTAGGATAGACTGCTCATACCAAACCATATTGATATAAGAGTTGGTAGAAACTGTAAAATCAAATCTGTTGTCTAATTCCTGCATCTGTTCTATCGTTATATCCTCAGGGAAATTACGAACAAAATGAACCCATTCTTGTGGGGTCCATTGACTGGTTGCAGCCACATCAATGTTGTTGGTGTCTATAAAGGTTTGCAAAGTCTTCTCCACATTAGAAAACGCATCGGACTGGATAACGGCAGCATTATCGGGAATACCCGGCTGGTAAATCCATTCTTCGGTATTGAAAGAGATGTTGTTCTTTTCTAATAAATTGGCGTTGAGATAGGTAACAAAATCCTCTGTGTTGGTTGTAGAAAAGGCATTCTTCTTAAAATAGGACTTTAAAAAGGCATCCATTTTATCGCGACCTACTTTTTCTTCCAGCGTTCTTAAAAATAAATAGCCTTTATCGTAAGCGATGCTGTTCATTCCATCATCTGGATTTCTACCTTTTAAGTCGAGTTTTAATTTGGTGTCATTAGGGCTGTCTTTCATAGATTCCAATGCGTCCTCTAAATCCTGTCGGCCTATCAATGCTAACATATTAGCACGTTCTTTGCCATAGAGCGCTTCCATGATTCGAGTTTCAAAATACACCGTAAATCCTTCATTGAGCCAGAAGTCGTTCCAAGTCGCATTAGTCACTAAATTACCAGACCAAGAATGCGCCAACTCATGAGCTACCAGCGAGGTCAAACTTTTATCACCTGCAATAACCGTAGGAGTAGCAAATGTCAATCGCGGATTCTCCATTCCGCCAAAAGGGAAACTTGGTGGCAATACAATTACATCAAACTGCTCCCAATCGTAAGCACCGTATAAATTCTCTGCAGCAACAACCATTCTTTCCATATCTGAAAATTCTTCATGCACTTTGTCTAGCATCGATTTCTCTGCATATACGCCAGTTCTATCGCTTATGGCTTTGTATTCTATATCTCCTATGGCAAGCGCAATCAAATAGGCTGGAATAGGTTGTTCCATTTTAAAATGATAGATGCCATCTGCTGTTTTTTCTTTTGGATTCTCAGCACTCATTACTGCCATAAGGTCTGATGGTACTTTTACCGTCGCGTTATAAGTAATACGTATTTGCGGACTGTCCTGAATAGGAATCCAAGTGCGTGTTAAGATCGCTTGACCTTGTGTAAAAAGAAACGGATTTGTTTTATCGGCTGTTTGTTGCGCAGTTAACCATTGTAAAGCTTCTGTTTGAGCTGTTGTGTTATAAATTACCGCTATTTTTTGAGTGTCTTCTTGAATATCAATGATCAAAGGCTGCCCTAATGTTTTATCCATTTTACCCAATTGAAATTTGGTGATTTTTCCGTCTGCAGTCACTTCTTTGATGTTTAAAAACTTACTGTCTAGAATAATTTGTGATGCTGCATTGTTGACAATATCATAAGTAGCTGTTCCACTAATGATTTGTGCCTCAAAGTCCACATCAATATCTAAATCCAAGTGTGTTATTACCGCTTCGTTAGGTTGTGCATAGGAATGTGACTCTTCGGTGTAGGTTTTGGCAGTCATTTTCTCTTTAGGTTGGTCGCAACTGCTTAGTGTAAACAGGCAAGTTATGGCTAGGAAGAATAGCTTTTTCATTTGTGGTGTTTTAGTAGGCACTAAGGTAAGGAAAGCACAGGGAATCATTTTATGAATTGAGTAGTTACCTAAAAATATAGATTTCAATATTCTATAGCTCTGCTCAAGAATTAGTCTACGACAAGCTTTATTTGTGAGAGAAATGTAAAAGGACACATTTGGCAGCCTGAGGCAAATCAATAGTAGTTGTAAGATGCTTGAAATATGGATATCAATTTTGTGTTGATCAAAATTCAAACATTACAAAACATTTCTGACCAAAACTCACCTTTTCCTAAAGCATCACAACCCCAGCAATTCACTAGCCGCATCAAAAGGGCTTTTTACTTTACCCAACACCTCTTTTTCTAGCACCGCTAGTTTTGCGATGACTTCTGGTCGATTGTAAAAGTTGGTTTTAATGGCGTCTTCTACGGTTTGATGAAACCAGTAGAGTTCTTGAGAGTGGCGTTTCTTGGTAAAGCTTTTGTTGGCTTTGGAGTGTGTTGTATAGTTTTCTATTTCTTCAATAACTTCTGTGATTCCTATATTATTGAGACCACTACAGGTGAGCACTTGTGTAGGCCAGCCGTGGTCTTTATCGGGCATGAGGTGAACGGCATTTTTGAATTCGCTACGGGCGTGTTTTGCGGCCAGTTGGTTGTCGCCATCGGCTTTATTGATGATGATGGAGTCGGCCATTTCCATGATGCCGCGTTTGATACCTTGTAGGTCGTCTCCAGCTCCAGCTAATTTTAAGAGTAAGAAAAAGTCGGTCATGCTGTGGACTGCGGTTTCGCTTTGTCCCACGCCCACGGTTTCTACAATGATGAAGTCGTATCCTGCCGCTTCACAGAGAATGATCGCCTCACGGGTTTTACGTGCCACGCCGCCTAGTGTGGTTCCAGCGGGACTTGGTCTTATAAAGGCTTGGTCGCTTTTGACGAGTTCTTCCATTCTGGTTTTATCTCCCAAAATACTGCCTCGTGAGATGTTGCTTGATGGATCTATGGCAAGTACGGCCACTTTTTTACCGCGTTCGATAAGCTGTCTTCCCAAGGATTCTATAAAGGTAGATTTCCCCACTCCCGGGACTCCAGTGATTCCTAGTCTAAAGGATTTTCCTGAATGGGGTAGGGCTTGTTGTAATACCGCTTTCGCGAAAGCGGAATCGCCACTTGCCTTGCTCTCCACTAAAGTAATCGCTCGACTCAAGGCACTTACCTGTCCAGATTGCAGCTCGTTAAAAAGGCGCTCCACGTTAACAGCTTCTTTCTTGCGTTTTAAATTAGGGTTGATATGTGAATGGGTAGCCAATTATGATTTTTTAGAGTAGTTCAAGGCTATTTTACCTCCAATAAAAGCCATAGGAATATAGGCTAGCAAAAGATCAAGAGCTTCAAACCAAATAGGTCCAGGCAGCATCATATTAACCGCTATACCTCCTATGAGGAAGAATCCACCTATTGCAAAAGCAAATTTAGTTTTATGAGTAGCCGCTATGTATGCTGCTATAAAAGCCCCAAACAAAGTTCCTAAGGCATGTGCTAAAAAGGGAAAAATAAAATTTTTATAAGTAAACGTAGGCATGATTCTTTTAAGGTCTTCCATATTACTAAGGTCTCCACCTTCTACAGGGACCAGGATGTTTCCTAGTTCTACTAATGTCATGTTAATGATACTACCTATTACAATTCCTGCTAAAACGGCAATTATATTTCTTATAATGGGATTCATAATGCTATCAATTAGATTTTAAAAATACAGTTTTTCTTTTCAAATTTGCCCTTTTATGGAGCTAACCTCATAGAGGTTCTTAATGTGAGTCTTAGCCTTTTATGGTATAAAATAAAAATGCCTTACTATGAAGTAAGGCATTTTGTACTCTTATTTATTTTGAAAGCAACATCCTGATATCTAAGCTTTCTTTTCTAAAACCCATTCTCCTTTATTGATCAAAGGAAGTGCAGATTTAAACTTTGTTTCTTTGGTTTCTCCAGTCATCACATTTTTGATCACCACTTTATCGTTACGACCTATCTTAGGTTGATCACGAGTGATGGTTTCTGTGACTTGAGCACGTTGTTGTTGCTGGCTTGCGCCTGCACCAACTGCTCTTGCTTGAGCAGCTTGCTCATCACTATTTAAAACCTCTTCTTTTTGAGTGCTTGTTTTTTCTGTTTGGCGCTGTCTGGCCTCACTTATTGCTGCAGCATCTCTAGAAGGAAGATCTCCCTTGAACATAAAACCAATAACGTCTTTATTTACTTTATCGATCATCACTTTGAATAATTCAAAGGCTTCAAATTTGTAAATAAGCAATGGATCTTTTTGCTCATGAACGGCAAGTTGCACACTTTGCTTTAACTCGTCCATTTTGCGCAGGTGTGTTTTCCATGCTTCATCAATAATGGCTAGGGTAATGTTTTTCTCAAAGTCGGTCACTAAGGAACGCCCTTCACTATCATAAGCTTCTTGCAGGTTGGTTGCTACATTTAAGGTTTTGATACCGTCGGTGAAAGGAACTGCGATGCGCTCGTAATTGCGATCGTCATTTTCCATAACGTTTTTGATTACTGGAAAGACTTCAGCAGCGGTGAGTTGCATCTTTTCTTTATAATGATCATAGGCTGCTCTATAGACGATGTCAGTAATGCTTTTATCATCTTTTGCCGAAAACTCTTCTTCGGAAATAGGACTGCTCATAGAGAAGTAACGAATCAATTCGAATTCAAAGTTTTTGAAATCTTGTGCTGACTTATTTACGTCTGTAATGTTCTCAGAAATATCATAGATCATATTGGCAATATCCACTGCTAGGCGATCTCCAAATAAGGCGTTGTGACGTCGCTTGTAAATCACTTCACGTTGCGCGTTCATTACATCATCATATTCAAGTAATCTCTTACGAACACCAAAAGCGTTTTCTTCTACTTTAGTCTGAGCACGTTCAATAGATTTAGAAATCATCGAATGCTGGATCACTTCACCTTCTTTCATTCCTAATCGGTCCATAGTTTTAGCCATACGTTCAGAACCGAAAAGTCTCATTAAGTTATCTTCTAATGACACATAAAATTGAGAACTTCCTGGATCTCCTTGACGACCTGCACGACCACGTAACTGTCTGTCTACACGACGAGAATCATGACGCTCCGTACCTATAATTGCCAGACCACCAGCGGCTTTTACTTGGTCAGATAATTTAATATCTGTTCCACGACCAGCCATGTTAGTAGCAATAGTGATCTGTCCTGGATTTCCAGCCTCAGCAACGATGTCTGCTTCACGTTTGTGTTGTTTTGCATTCAGTACGTTGTGTTCTATGCCTGCGCGTTGTAATGTTCTACTAAGTAGTTCAGAAATATCTACAGAAGTAGTACCGATAAGCACTGGGCGACCAGCTTCTTTAAGTTTTGTTACTTCTTCTATTACAGCACCGTATTTTTCACGTTTTGTTTTATATACAAGGTCTTGTCTGTCATCCCGAGTTATAGGTCTGTTAGTAGGGATTTCTACTACATCTAATTTGTAGATTTCCCAGAATTCTCCGGCCTCAGTTACGGCAGTTCCCGTCATACCAGAAAGCTTCTTGTACATACGGAAATAATTCTGCAAAGTAATGGTCGCAAAAGTTTGTGTCGCATCTTGAATTTTTAAATTCTCTTTAGCCTCAATGGCTTGGTGCAACCCATCACTATAACGACGTCCATCCATAGCACGACCGGTTTGTTCGTCTACGATCTTAACGATCATTTCACTTTCTACTCTAAAACCGCCGTTACCGTTAGGTACTTTCTTTTCTTGAGCGTCTACAATGTATTCTGTATCTTTTTCAAATAAAGTGTAGGCCTTTAGCAGCTGATTCAATGTGTGAATACGTTCAGATTTTACAGAAAACTCTCTGAATAATTCTTCTTTTTTCTCAGCTTCTTCTTCTTTAGAAAGTCCAGCGTTCTCGATACGGCTTATTTCCATACCTACCTCTGGCATTACAAAAAAGTCAGGTTCGTCTTCACCAGAAAGGAATTCAATTCCTTTGTCGCTAAGTTCTACTTGATTGTTTTTTTCATCGATGACAAAGTAAAGCGCCTCATCTACTTTAGGCATTTCACGGTTGTTATCTTGCATATAAAAATTCTCTGTTTTTTGAAGTAAGGTTTTAATTCCTTCTTCACTTAAGAATTTTATAAGTGCTTTATTTTTAGGAAGACCACGGAAAACTCTTAGTAATTGTTTTCCACCTTCTTTAGTGTCTCCTTCGGCAATTAGTTTTTTAGCTTGAGCAAGTGTTTGTACCAGCTCTTTTCTTTGTACCTCTACAATATTTGCAACAGGAGCTTTTAACACATCAAACTCTTGACGATCTCCTTGTGGAACTGGTCCAGAGATAATTAATGGGGTACGCGCATCATCAATAAGAACAGAATCGGTCTCATCAATAATGGCATAATTGTGTTTGCGTTGTACCAGATCTTTTGGAGCATGAGCCATGTTATCTCGCAGGTAATCAAAACCAAATTCATTATTGGTACCGTACGTAATATCTGCTAGATACGCTTGACGTCTTTCTTCAGAATTAGGCTTGTGGTAATCGATACAATCTATAGTCAGACCATGAAATTCAAATAAAGGTCCTATCCAGGCTCCATCACGTTTTGCTAAGTAATCATTTACAGTTACCACATGTACACCATTACCAGTAAGTGCATTGAGATAAACTGGTAAAGTGGCAACCAGTGTTTTTCCCTCTCCAGTTTGCATTTCGGCAATTTTACCACTGTGCATGGTTGCTCCACCTATCAGTTGGACATCATAGTGAATCATGTCCCAAGTAATAGGTTTACCAGCAGCATCCCAGGAGTTGCTCCATACTGCCTGATCACCGTCTAGTTGCACATAGTCTGTTGTTGCAGATAATTCACGATCTCTCGCTGATGCTGCAACACGTATTTCTTTATTGTAGAAAAAGCGTTTGGCAGTTTCTTTCATAACAGCAAAGGCTTCGGGCATGAGCTCGTTGAGAATTTCTTCCCCTTGTAGATAAGCTACTTCTTGTAATTGATCTATTTCATTATAGATTTCCTCACGTCTATCGATGTCTTCTTCGTTCTCAGCTGTTTCTTTTAGGCTGGCAATATTTGATAAAGTACCTGCTTTTCCAGCAGCAATTCTCTCCCTAAATTCAGTTGTTTTATAGCGTAATTCGTTAAAATTAAGCTGTTCTAATCCAGGCTCAAATTTGAGTATTTTGTCAACAATAGGTTGAATTTCTTTTATATCTTTCTTTGACTTATCGCCAACGAACACTTTTAATACGGAATCTAATAGTCCCATGATGTCTTATTTGTTTGATTTATAGCAATTTATAATATACCCGTCGCTACTGCTAATATCCAAAATTAAAGCAAAAAAAAAGCCTCTTTACGAGACTTTTTATCCGATTAAGGATTGTTAATACTCATCCTCATTCCAGAGGTAGTCGTCGTCTGTAGGATAATCCGGCCATATTTCTTGAATAGACTCATATAAGTCTCCTTCATCTTCAATGGCTTGTAAATTTTCCACTACCTCTAAGGGTGCTCCTGTACGAATTGCGTAATCGATCAATTCATCCTTCTCAGCAGGCCAAGGTGCATCACTTAAGTAAGATGCTAGTTCTAGTGTCCAATACATATTTTTACTCGTTAAGTTTTTTGCAAAAATAAACTTCTCGTCGATTTATGCAAGTTATTTCTACTTTGATTTCAATATTTGCAAGAGCGTTTAAGCTTTTGAAAATCAAAATGTTCGCTGAAAATGCTCATCAGTTGCCCCAGATTGTATTTCTTTCTAACCAGATGTTACTGTAATAGGGTGCTTTAAGCACTTGTGACAGATTCTGAATGAAATGAATTTAGTACTTTTTTGGGATCCATTTTATTTCTTCGGCTTGTAAGTCTTTAGACAATTTACGTGCCAATACAAATAGGTAGTCAGAAAGGCGGTTGAGATATTTCAAAACTTGTGGATCTACAGTGGCATGTTCGTTCAACTCTGTTGCCAGACGTTCTGCACGGCGACAGACGGTTCTGGTAATGTGACAATATGACACAGCAGGGTGTCCTCCCGGAAGTATAAAATGTGTCATTTCAGGCAGCTCTTCATTCATAAGGTCCATTTCCTGTTCTAATACGCTAACTTCCTCATCGCTAATTTTAGAAATGTTCAAGCGATCTTTGCCACTTTTCAAAATTTGCTTCTCTGGCGGTGTTGCTAGAATAGCACCTATGGTAAAAAGGTTGTGCTGTATAGAGTTGATAATTTTGCTAGTGTGTTTTTCTATCTTTTGATCACGTATCAATCCCATCCAAGAATTGAGCTCGTCCACAGTACCATAGCTATCGATTCTCAAGTTGTGCTTGGGAACTCGTGAACCTCCAAATAAGGCTGTGGTGCCTGTATCACCTGTCTTTGTATATATTTTCATTTTTATGATCTCTTTTTTATTTTTAATCTATTTTTTTTCAAGAGCGATGGTCAAGCGTCTCCTTTTTGAGTCTAGTGGTGTCACTTAATTCTAGTTAAGAATTTGGTGTCATAAAGTTCCTGCTTCACTCCGTTAGTACAAAGGTTAAATTCTTTCTAGTTTTTCTATTAAATTAATGATGGCTTGCTCATCTAGTTGTGCGGTAAGTTGAGTTTCTACCGCATCCACCTTTTGGTCTAAAATAGTAAGTACATCCAGGCCGCTTTTTGTAATAGTAAGCTCTATTTGTCTTCTGTCTGTGGGACATTGAACGCGATCCACAAATTTTTTATCCACCAGTTTATCAATCACTCGTGTGGTATTAGAATTGGCATGTATCATATCTTTACTCACGTCTTGAAGGCTTGCAACCTTTCCTTTGCGCCCTCTCAAAATACGGAGCACATTAAATTGCTGTATCGTGATCCCGTGTTCTTTTAAGGTATGACTTACTGCCTCAGTTGCTTCTGTTCCCTTTTTAATAAGAGTAGTTATTAGCTTTCGCGAAAGCGGAATCATATCCTCACTCATAAATTTAATTTACACTTGCATTAATTGTAGCGACAAATTTATTTTAACTCGTTGCTACAGAACAAAATTTAATGTTAAAATTAAGTTTCATTTAGGACGATCATATTTTGGCTCTTTTAAAGGTCTTTTCTTGAATATTTGAAATATTTTTGCGTTATGGGTAAAATGATAACTATGAAAAAGTATATGCTAATAGGCTTTTTACTGATCTGTTCGTCCGTAATGGCACAAATAGATAGTGGTCTAGGAATTACTGCGGGGCTTAATTATGGGTCCACAGGTGATTTAACAGAGAACGGACAAACTATTATTGATAACCCTGATGAGAAGGTAGGGTACCATCTGGGAGTCTACTGGAAAATTGATCTTCTCTTCTTGTATTTGAGACCAGAGTTGAAATACACAAAGTTGAGTAATGAATATAACGCGAAGCAGTTTGATGTTCAAAAAATAGATATGCCTATACTGATAGGAACTAAAGTAATTGGACCTCTACATGTCTTTGCTGGACCTTCTTTACAGTATATAGTCGACACAAAATTACAAGATTCAGCGCTGAGTGATGTTCAAAATGATTGGAGCGTCGGCGCTCAATTTGGTGTAGGAGTGAATCTAGGAAATTTGGGAATAGATGTACGCTATGAACGCGGTTTTAATGATAATGAAATAAGTTTTATAAGAAATAATATCGCTGCTCAAGGAACATTAGATACCAGACCAGAGCAAATCATTCTCGCAATAAGTTTAAATCTTTAAGGTAATCATAAGTAATGGATTCCTTCATCAATAGTGATGTTCAGGTGTTTTTCTTTACAAAAAGAGATTAGTCCTTAAACAAAAACTTCAGATAATGCTTTTACAAAGCATTATCTGAAGTTTTTGTTATTTAGGGTATCAGAGAAGATATTCCTAAATAGTGTTTATTCCAATTCAATTTTATCTATTAGCAGGTCAAATGATAGCTCTTCATTACCTATAAATAGGGAGAGTTCGTCAATGAAAGTATGATCAAAATTATCCATGTTCAATTGGCGACCCTTGAAAGAGGGTACCATTTCAGCTAATTCTAATTCTACAGTCTCCCATTCACCACTGGTAGGGAAAGCTATGATGTAAGAATGCCCGTCGGAAGCAGTTTCTTTAAAACGCAGTTGATACTCGTTGCCATCGCCTTTAATCCGTAACAAAGCCTTTGTAGCATCACCTAATTTAGTGTCTGGGCAATTGTATCTAACAGAAGCAAAACCTCCGTTTTTTTCTAAAGAAACCTTGCCCTTAAAATTTGCATGCCCATCTTTAGTAAGCTCTATCGAGCTTGAAGAAACGCCACCCAAAACAGTATCGTTTACAATGGTCCAGTCTTCTAATTCTGTCTCAGAATTAAAATCGATTAATGTAGTGTTGATCATCATAAGCGGAAAGATAAAGTATAGTATACATTTCATTTATATAGAAGTCCACTTTTCTGCGAGAACTTTCTTGTAAAACTCTTAATCGGGAGCCCACATCTTAAAAAAACGGAATTGCTTGGTGAATTCTACTCTAGGAACAAAAACCACGGCTACTTCTCGATTATCAAGAGAAGACTCTGTAAGCAATACGTATTTTTCATCTTTTAAAGAATTTTGAAACTCTTTTTCATTCACTTTGCAAACTACTTTTTTGAATATAGAATGAACCCATTCTATCATATCTGGATCATCTTTATACTTTTTATAACAAGCAAGGGATGCATGGGCTGCAATTACTGGAGCCATCTTTACAGGAACGTCATCTTTAATTAAAATATACATTTTCATGAGCGCTGCTATTTAGCATTTAAATTTACGGAAATAAATCCTTACTCTTTTCTGCCGTAAGGAAGGTCTCCTCAGCATAAAAAATCATAGTTCATATTATTCTTTATATTATATAATTTAAAAATCCGGTTCCATAGGACATTTTCTTATTGAATAAATTTAAAGAAAAAGCGGGTGCTATTTCTTTTTAACCCTTGTCAAGTCCAGCATATTGACAGCATTACTCTCTAGGTTAAGGACCTCTTTAGATATGAAACGTACGCTTTGGTCATAGTACAATGGAACAATAGGAGCTTCCTCAATAATGATACTGTCCATTTTTATATACAGATTTCTCCTTATTTCTGGATCACTAGCGGTAAGAGCCTTTTTATAAAGCAAGTCGTAAGCGGCACTTTTAAAATGAGTATAATTAGGGCCACTAGGAGCAAAGTTTTTAGAATAAAATAAAGAAAGATAGTTTTCTGCATCTGGATAATCAGCGATCCAGCTGCTTCTAAATATATCTAACTGTCCATCTTTACGTGCCTGCCTTAATGTGGAAGGTGTCATGACATCGATTTGAACTTGAATACCTATTTTCTGAAGTTCTTTCTGTATGAATTCACATAAATCCAAGTAATTTGCCCCTGTACTGATGGTTATGGCGGGGTTTTTATCACCGGTTTCTTCACTATAAGAAGTGACCAGAGACCTAGCACGATTAGGGTCATAGGTAAAACCTTTTACGACACCACCCGCGGGAATACCTGTAGGTACAAAACCGTTATGAGCTGGCGTACCTATATTGTTGCGCAAGTATTTGATCATTTTATCTCTGTCAAAACCTAAATTAATAGCCTGTCGCAATTTTTTGCTTTGTAATTCTGGTGATTTGCTGTCTACTTTTAGTCCTAGGTACTCGGTATTTAGAAAAGGGGCCTTTTCAAGAGTTACTAAGGGGATATAGGCCTCCTTTAACTCGCCAGACGTGGTCAATAACTCATCTTTATAACTGGGATCGATGGCATTTATAAAATCTAAATTCCCTTGGGCAAATTCTAAGAATTCACTTTGTTTGTCTGTTTTAAAGGTAATGGCTACAGCTTCTAAGTAGGGTAGTGCATTTCCTTCTTTATCTTTTTCAAAGTACAAATCATTTTTGCGCAATACCATTTTGACATTCTCCTGCCATCTTTTTAAATAAAATGGTCCAGTGCCTATGGGTTGTTCTCTTAAGTCGCTGCTTCCCTCAGGCACGACGCTGCAATACTTCATCGATAGCAATCCTAGAAATGCTGGAAAAGCTTGTTTTAAAGTAATTTGAAGTTCTAGTGGCGCTTTAGCTTTGATGCTTTCTACATTTTTCATGACCCATTCTCCAGGTGAGGCAATCTGAGGGTCTGTTAATCGCTCTAAGGAATATTTAAAGTCTTGTGCTGTGATGGTTCTCGCTTTCGCGAAAGCGTTATTAAAAAAAACATCTTCTTTTATATAAAAGGTGTAGACGGTAGCCGTCGCATCAATTTTCCAATGAGAAGCTAGATCAGGAACCACTTCTAGATGCTTATCCAACTTTACCAGCCCATTGTAAAGAAGGTTACACACCCAAATATTACGTTGATCCTTTGCAAAAGCAGGGTCCAGGCTGGTCACATTTGCATGCTCATTATACCTAAAAACAGTCTTTAAATCAATTTCTTGTTCTTGATTCTGACATGCAGAGAGAATAATAAAAGGCAGTAAAATAAGGAGGTGTTTATGCATGAAGTAAAGATATTAGGAAGTTGCGAGTATAGGGCATATTTAGTTTTTTTCTTACTAAAATTACTCTAAAAGTCAGTGTTTCTTATTTGATACGTTAGAGTTGTAAGGACTATTCTGCGGTTCTTTTAAAAGGGATCGTAGGGCTGTTTAAAGGAAATAAAAATCTCTTTTTAATAGGTTAAGTTAATTTGAGAACGAATGAGATCTAAGATTTTCATCAATTCATGACTATTCTGATGGCTCATTTTATCACTTTCTAATTGACCAGAAAGAAGGCAGTTTTTCACTTCTTCAATTTCGTGTGTGTAACCCTTATTTATAAGGGGAGCCGTAATTTGATAGGGTTCTTTACCATAGATTTCTACTGTTATTTTCTTCGTGTGGTGAAAAGGTGCATGCATGATAATCTTCCCTTTATTACCGCTGATGACAGCTTTATTAGAAGTTTCTCCTAGGAACGACGATTCTAAAATGGCGGTTGCTCCATTTTTAAACTTCATCAGCATCGCGCAATGTTGGTCAATTTGAGTTGGCGTTAATTGCGCTACGGTCTTTGTTTCTATGGGTATTCCTAATAATAGCAAGCTTATGAAAATAGGATAAATCCCTATATCGAGTAAGGATCCACCACCTAATTCTTTTGCTATAAGTCGACTGCTAGGGTCTGTTGTGGCTAGGTAACCGAAGTTTGCTTGAATAGAGTGGACCTCACCTATGGTGTTTTGATCCATAAGCTCCATCACTTTAAGAGTGCCAGGAATAAAACGTGTCCATAAAGCTTCCATTAAAAAGAGTTTTTTCTCTTTAGCGGTTTTGATCATGATTTCAACCTCTTTCAGGTTCATCGCAAACGGCTTTTCACAAATAACAGCTTTACCAGCTTGAAGACACATCATGGTATTGTCAAAATGAAAAACATGAGGTGTCGCGATATAAATAACGTCTACTTCAGGATCAGCCGCGACTTCTTCATAGCTCGGATAATAGTGCGTTGCCTTATAGGATGCAGCAAAGTCTTTGGCTTTAGTCAGGTCCCTTGAGCCTACCGCCTGTAAAACGCAACCTTCAACTGTTATAAGGTCCTGCGCAAATTTATTTGCTATTTTTCCAAGACCTATAATTCCAAATTTTATCATGATGCTTCTATTCCTATCCTGTTTAACGAAGATAGATAACGTCTGATGATTAAGAGTTTTCTTTGGATAATAACTCTTCTCCTAAGATGATCATTCTATCTTTATTACAATTCAGTAACCAAATCATACAGATGGGTCATTAGAATTATTCTCAAAGGAAACTGCGCTGCATATTTGTGCTGTCTAACAAATTAAATACAATTATTATGAAAGCCTTATTTACATCACTCATCGTATTATTATTCTCTTTTATTCTTAGTGCTCAAGAAACATTCACCTTAAAAGTAACTGTTAATAACGCTTCTGTGGACGAAGGGAAGATGGTCTACAGCTTAAATACCGAAAACCAATTTATGAAAGCAGCTCCTTTACAAACTGCCAGTATTGAAATTAAAGATGGGGTGGCCACTGCCATTTTTGAAAATGTACCAGCTGGAGCGTATGCGGTAATTGTTCTACATGACAAAAACGCTAATGAAAAGATGGATTTTAGTGCTAACGGAATGCCACAAGAAGCTTACGGCACAAGTAACAATCCTATGAGTTATGGTCCACCTACATGGGCCGATGCCAAGTTTGCACTAGATAGCGATAAAGAAATCATCGTACGCTTATAGAAGCAAGAATGAGCCAAAAGTACTTGTGAGAAACCGGTAATGATCTCGAGAGACGTTATTGTTTTCTTGTTAATTTAGTCCAAAGAAGATAGGCTTCTATTGCTTTGATAATTAAATTCGTAGCATGGTTGTACTTATCACAGGAGCTACTGGTTTAGTAGGCTCAAAAATTTCAGAAGATTTACGTGCACAAGGTCATGCTGTTCATTATTTGACCACGAGACAAAGCGCTATTAAAAACGAAGCTGATTACAAAGGTTTTTTATGGGATGTAAAGAAAGGCACTATAGATGCTTCTTGTATTCAGGGCGTAGAAGCTATCATTCATCTAGCTGGAGAAACAGTTTTTCAAAAATGGACGGATGATGCAAAAAAACGTATTCTCAACAGCCGTGTCGATAGTACAGAATTGCTGTTGCGTTTGCTAAAAGAAAACGATCATCAAGTAAAACATGTGGTAACAGCAAGCGCTATAGGGATTTATCCAGACGACCAAAACGGTAAAGCTCTAAGAGAAAATGACATACCACCAGTAGCAACTAATTTCTTAGCAGATGTTTGTATCGCTTGGGAAGAGGTAGGAGCAAAGTTTCAAGATCTAGGGTTAAAGCATGCCATTGTGCGCATAGGCATTGTCCTTTCTGATAAAGGAGGGGCGTTGGGCCAAATGGCAAAACCTGTAAAATTTTATGCAGGAGCTGGATTTGGCAATGGTAAAATGTGGCAAAGTTGGATCGCTATAGATGACCTTTCAGGGATATTTATTCATATGCTCAAAAACACCTTAGAAGGAACTTATAATGGGGTTGCTCCCAACCCTGTCAGAAACAGACCTATGATGGAACTTATAGGAGACGTTCTGGGAAAGCCTGTATTCTTGCCTAATGTGCCAGAATTCATCATGAAATTAATGCTAGGAGAAATGTCTTCCATAGTTCTTGCTAGTCAGCATGCGAGTAGTGCAAAAATCCAAGAAAAAGCATATGAGTTTCAATATCCAGAATTAATGGGGGCCTTAAAAGAATACCTAAAGTAAAGTCAGTTAGTTATTAAATTGATCCCATTCCTTTTGTAGGTTCTTTTTGTTTTTTCTTATCATAAGAACAACTACAAGAGGCCAAAAGGCCTCGTATAATTCCAATATATAAAAAACTTCCCATAAATTCTCCTATAGCATAACCGGTGTTGTAAGCACTATTGCCAGTAGATTTATCTTCATCATTATTAAAAAACAGGTCAAAGCTGTTGCACTCGGTAAACTGCTTTTGTAGATGGTAATCCTTACTTATCGCTATGCTATTGAAAAATAAATCGTTTCTTGATTTGCTCTTTGTTTTTAAAGGTTGAACAATTCCTATTTGATAAAAAGTTTCTTTGATTTGAATAATACGGTAATCATTATGAGTCATTTGATCCAGTTCCGCATCGTATTGATTGAAGCTAAACTCAGCTTGGTATACATTGTTTGCTTTATAGATCAAGTTGCTTAATTCCCTTAGGCCTACTTCACCATCTTTCCATCCATTTATAGCTTCTTCATAGTGCGCTTCCAGCTCCGTTTGATTAGATAAACATATTCTTTTATCGATTTTTTCGCGATGTTTCATAAAGGTCATATCATCTTCACCGTAAGCTGTCCAGCAGTCAGAGTGTACATCATCTTCCTCATCGGTTGATTTAAAAATTTCAATCAGCAACCTTATAGAAAGAATAGAATCCATTTCTACTTGCTCGTAGTCGTAAACGACTTCGAGTAAGTCTGTATCGAACAGTTTCTCTTCCTGCGCGATAGTGGTAGTGATCGTAAAAAGACTAAAGAAAGTGATTAAAAGAGCATGCAAAATTGGAGATCGGATGGGTGAAATAAAGCACTCGATATAAATAAGAAAGCCTTGCAATCATTGATTGCAAGGCTTTTATAAAAAAGGTAATATTCAGTAATTACTTAGTAGCAACTAAGTTTACAGTAAGTTTAATATCATCAGAAATTGCTTTGTCAGCAACGATATCTGTAAAGGTTTTAGAACCGTACTGTATTCCCCAGTCTGTTCTATCAATGGTAAACTCTTCACTAGTCAACATCATTTTATTACCGTCGAATTTTACTCCTACTGGAAAAGACACGTTTTTAGTAACATCTTTAAGAGTAAGATTCCCTTCTAACATAGTCTTAGCTCCCATCGTAGTTAAACCTGTAACAACAAATTTTGCCGTTGGGAATTTAGGAGTATTAAAAAAGTCTGTTTCTTTACCTTCTACAGTTCCCTCTAAGTGAGACTTTAGATTTGTTGCAGATTCTCCTTCAAGATCAGTCACAGTAATAGAGGTCATGTCTATCGTAAACTCTCCACTCTCTACTACTTCAGCATTTACTGTTACCATACCGCTAGAAAGAGCTATGTTACCAGTGTGGTCTTCTGTAGGTTTAGAACCTACCCATGCAATATTAGAAGCTTCAGTATCTACTGTATAAGTAACAGCCTCAACAGTTGCTTCAGCAGCCTCAGCTTCAGCCGTAGCATCTACTTCGTTTTTGTTGTCTTTACAAGCAACCGTAAAAGCGATTACTGCTGCCATTCCTGTGATTTTTAAAAAATTACGTTTCATATTTAAATTTTGATTTATAAGAAAACAAATTTACATGTATATACAAGTAAGCTAGTTAAATCTATATTAATTAATTGTTGTGACATTTTGACACGCAAATTGGTATGGCAGCACTTTTGCCTTATCGCGCGTAGGTAGGTGAAGACTATTGTGACTATCTCGCTTTCGCGAAAGCGTAAACATTATAAACACCTCGATAAAAACGTGTTGAATTTATTTAAAATATACCGTCAGAAAATGGCAAAGGAAAAACAAGAGAAGGACCTGAAAGAGCAGGATGCACCAGAAGTAATGGAGCAAGAAACAGAAGAAGTGCAGGAAGAACGCAGTGAGGTTGAAATTCTTGAAGAGCAATTGCAAGTAGAGAAAGATAAATTCTTACGTCTTTTTGCAGAATTCGAGAATTTTAAAAGACGCACAGCAAAGGAACGTATGGAGCTTTTTAAAACTGCTGGAGAAGGAGTTTTAAAGGACATGTTGCCAGTGTTGGACGATTTTGACAGAGCGATGATTGAGATCAACAAATCTGAAGATGAACAACTCACCAGCGGCATTAAATTAATCTCAGGTAAACTGCGCAGTACTCTGATCAGTAAAGGATTAGAAGAATTTGACGTAAGAGCTGGAGATACTTTTAATGCAGACATCCATGAAGCAATTACCCAAATACCAGCACCTAGTGATGATATGAAAGGTAAAATCGTAGATGTGATTGAAAAAGGATATAAACTAGGAGAAAAGATTATTCGTTTTCCTAAAGTAGTGATAGGACAATAATTATGGCAGATTTTTACGACGTATTAGACATTCAAAAAGGAGCAACTGGACCGGAGATAAAAAAGGGCTATAGAAAAAAGGCCATTCAATACCACCCAGATAAAAACCCGGGTGATGCGGCTGCAGAAGAGAACTTTAAAAAAGCTGCAGAAGCTTATGAAACTTTAAGTGATCCTCAAAAGAAGTCTCGCTACGACCAGTTAGGTCATCAAGCTTATACTTCTGGAGGTGCCGGCGGATTTGGCGGTGGAGGTGCAGGAGGATTTGACATGGATGATATCTTTAGTCAGTTCGGCGATATATTTGGCGGCGGCGGCGGCGGCGGTGGATTTTCAGGTTTTGGAGGATTCGGCGGTAGTCGCGGTGGGCAGCGCAGGGTAAAAGGAAAAGATTTGCGCATCAGAGTCTCTTTAACTTTAGAAGAAGCAGCAAATGGTGTCGATAAAAAGGTAAAAGTAAAACGCAAAAGGCAAGCGCCAGGAGTTACCTATAAAACTTGTAGTACTTGTAATGGTAGTGGTCAAGTAACTAGGATTCAAAATACTATTTTGGGTCGTATGCAAACTGCAGCACCATGTAATGTATGTGGTGGAGCAGGGCAAAGCATCGATAATAAACCAGACGGAGCAGATGCGCAAGGTATGGTTGCTAGTGAAGAAACCGTGACTATTCAAATCCCAGCGGGTGTAGAATCAGACATGCGTCTTAAGGTTTCTGGAAAAGGAAATGATGCCCCAGGAAACGGAATAAGTGGAGATCTATTAGTAGATATTGAAGTAAAACCTCATGCAGAGTTACAAAGAGAAGGGAATAACCTTCATTATGATATGTATGTAAGTGTGCCTGAAGCAATAATAGGGACTTCTAAAGAAATCCAAACCGTTACAGGAAAGGTTCGTATCCCGGTAGAAGCAGGTATTCAAAGCGGGAAAATATTAAGATTACGCGGTAAAGGAATGCCTAGTCTCAATGGTTATGGAACAGGTGATTTATTGGTACATGTAAATGTTTGGACGCCACGTAGTTTATCTAAAGAGCAAAAGGATTTCTTTGAGAGCATGATGACAGATGTTAACTTTGAACCAGCTCCAGAAAAAGGAGATAAATCTTTCTTTGAAAAGGTGAAAGATATGTTTTCTTAAAGAAAACTTAATGATTTAGAAAATTTTGTATATATTTACCCTAACAGACGGTCAACCAACCGTTTGTTATTTTTCTTTTTCATAGCAATTTTTCCCACCTCTTGTTTTTATAAGAGGTGGGTTTTTTTATGGCATTTTGTTACGTATATGATGATATTCAACCTTAGGGTATCCTATTCTTCTTCTTATCGCGACCATTTCATAATTTTTCCTATTAAAATCTTCTAAATCCTTAGTAATACCATATCCTTCTTGTTAATTTAGCGCAATTAATTATTGAATGGGAAACGCGCTAGAAGCTATACATATAAAAAAAGATTATGGAAATTATACAGCACTTAATGATGTGTCTATTTCTGTTCCTAAGGGAAGTGTATATGGATTATTAGGTCCTAATGGAGCTGGTAAAACATCACTGATCAGAATTATTAACCAGATCACCATGCCAGATCAAGGCCATATCCTTCTCAATGGTGAAAAATTAAAACCACTGCACATAGAAGATATAGGATACATGCCAGAAGAGCGTGGTCTATATAAATCTATGAAAGTAGGAGAGCAATGTATTTATCTCGCTCAGCTCAAAGGACTTACTAAAAGCCAGGCAAAAGAACGATTGAACTATTGGTTTGAAAGATTAGGAATAGAAGGCTGGTGGAATAAAAAACTTCAAGAGCTTTCTAAAGGAATGGCTCAGAAGGTACAGTTTATAGTTACAGTAATGCACGAGCCTAGCTTGTTGATTTTTGATGAGCCGTTTTCTGGTTTTGATCCCTTGAATGCCAATCTTATTAAAGATGAGATTTTAAAACTGAGAGATGATGGAGCGACTATTATCTTTTCTACGCACCGTATGGAAAGTGTAGAAGAAATGTGCGATCATATTGCATTGATCCACAAATCAAATTTAGTGCTCGAAGGAAAATTAAGTGAAATAAAACAACAATATAGGGATCGCAACTATGCGGTATCTCTAATATGTGAGAATAGTGATCTGGCATTTCAACAAATTCCAGCAGAATTCGATCCTCAGCCTATAGCTTTATCTGGTTTAGATAACACCCTAGATGTTCAAATTAAAATACCCACTGAGGTAGATGTTCCTATCGCATTAAATCGATTATTACAACTAGGCGAACTCACACATTTTAGTGAGGTGATACCTAGTGTAAATGATATTTTCATTAAAACTGTACAGCAACATGGATAAACTGTGGCTTATCATAAAGAGAGAATACCTGAATAAGGTAAGGAACAGGACATTCATCATCATGACTTTTGTAAGTCCAGTGATATTTGTTGGTGTGGCTTTGTTAATAGGATGGCTGACTAGTATCAACTCTGATACAATAAGAAAAATTGCTGTGCTTGATCAAACTGCTGACAATTATGCAGCACTTTTTGAAAATTACGACCGCAATGAATACATCAATTTGGACGGTATTTCTAAAGAAGCGGCAATTGCTGCGAGCAGAGAGGCAGATTATTATGGATTGATACTTATTGAAGCAAGAGAAGGACAGCTGGCAGACATTAGTTTTTATTCTGATGACTCTCCTTCCCAAGGTTTTTTAGAATCTATTGAAAACAAGATCAACAAACAAGCTACTGCAAATAACTTAGAAGATGCTGGAATTAATCTTAATGTGATTAAAGAGCGCACCGTAAATAAGGACTTGCAACTTCAAGACTTTACCGGTGAAAAAACCAGTAAAATGTCTGGATGGATTAAAATTGCGACAGGTGGTGCGGCAGGATATTTATTGATGATGTTTATCATTATATATGGTAATATGGTCATGAGATCTGTTATAGAAGAAAAGACCAGTCGCATTATAGAAATTATTGTAAGCAGTGTAAAGCCTATTTATTTAATGATAGGAAAGATAACAGGTACTTCTCTGGCAGGAATCACGCAGTTTTTGATTTGGGTCGTTTTAGGTTTTATTCTCATGCTCGTTGCCACTACTTTTTTAGGAGTTGACGCTTTTTCAAATCCAGCAAATGCAGATGTGATGCTCCAAGCGCAAGACATGAGTAAGATGGAATTGATTTTTAACGACATCGCCCAGCTTCCTATTCTGAAATTATTAGTATGTTTTTTCATATACTTTATGGGCGGGTACTTTCTATATGCTTCTATTTATACAGCTATAGGTGCAGCTGTTGATAATGAAACGGATACACAACAATTTATGTTACCAGTGATATTACCCTTAATGCTCGCCATATATGTAGGTTTCTTTTCAGTAATGGAAAGTCCGCATGGAACAGTTGCCGTTATATTTTCTTATATTCCGCTTACTTCTCCTATTGTGATGTTGATGAGAATACCATTTGGAGAAATTGCTTGGTGGGAGATAGCTTTAAGCATGTTGTTGTTGTATGTAAGTATTATAGGTGTTGCAATGCTTGCTGCAAAAATTTATAGAATAGGAATATTAATGTACGGTAAAAAGACCAACTGGAAGGAACTTTATAAATGGTTGCGTTACTAATTATGGAAATAGATTGGGATAAAATAGAGGAGTTTTTTACCTATCCTATAGTAGGATCTAGAAATACAGATGGTTTCCATTTTGATACTTGGATGCTTATCCTGGCAGTTTTAGCGATTTTGATTACCACTTTAGTCTTAAGAGGAATTAAAAAAGTGATTACTCGCAAAATGGATACTACAGACAAATTAAAGTTTGATAGTGTTTTTAAGTTTTTTAATTATTTGGTTTATATCATCGTTGTCATCACTGTTTTACATTCCAGTGGGGTAAAACTTACGGGACTTCTAACGGCGAGTGCTGCATTATTTGTAGGGCTAGGTTTTGCTTTACAAGATTTGTTTAAAGATATTATTGCGGGAATCACCATTCTTACAGATCGATCTGTCTTGGTAAATGATGTAATTGAAATGAATGGTAAAGTGGGGCGTGTATTTGAGGTGAAGTTAAGAAGCACTAGAATTGTTACAAGAGACGATAAGATTTTGATTATTCCTAATCATCTTTTTATGTCGGAGTCCGTTTATAATTACACGCAAAACCACCCAAAAACTAGAGAGCATGTACTGGTAGGTGTTGCTTATGGTAGTGACACAGAGTTAGTAGAAAGGCTTTTGGTGAGCTGCGCAAGTCAGCAAAAAGGTATTCTTAAAAGTCCAGAACCATTTGTTATGTTTAATGATTTTGGCGATAGTTCCTTAAATTTCGGAATCTATTTTTTTGTACGAGACTCTTTTGCAGAGCCTCGTATTAAAAGTGCGTTGCGTTTTGCTATTGATAAGGCCTTTAGAGAGAATGGAGTTACCATTCCTTTCCCACAAAGGGATTTACACATTATCTCCCGCCCTTCGGTCAATGAAGGGTCAAACGACAGGGGTAATGACTAGCGTCATGCAGATGCTTAAAATAAGTGTGGTTGTATTGTGTGTTCTTGCTTTCGCGAAAGCGTACTCCCAAGGAACAGACTTATTTAGAGCAGAGTATACCTATTTCCCTCAGAGTAAATCGGATAACAGCTTTAGAAGATTCCGGACCTTTGCAAATGTGCCACTTAAGGTAGATGACGGCACTTATATAGTACCATTTCTAGAATATAGGAATGTAGAATATATTGTAAAAGATGATTTTACATTAACCGATTTTGGGTCTGATCGCTACGAAAGTTATGAAGTAGGATTAGGCTATACGTTCCCTATGAAAAACAATTGGAGATTTGGCGCTCGAATAGGGATTCTTGCAGCTTCTAATTTTGATGAAGGAAAAGCAAGATCTGATGACTATTTTCTAACTGGAAGCGTTTATTTTATAAAAAGTAAAAAGAATCGAGAAGATGGAGGTAAGCCATGGCGGCTCATAGTAGGGGTTCAATATGCTACCACTGCAGGCCGGCCTTTTCCATTACCTTACCTCAATTATTATAGAGAGATGAATGATAGCTGGAGCTTCACTTTAGGAGCCCCCAAGATGAATTTGAAATACAGGTTCAATGAAAAGAATAATATGCAACTCTATGCGAGACTGGATGGCTTTTATGCAAACATTCAAAATGATGAGCCTACTTCAAGAGGTATCGCTGAGGATGTCTCTATGACGGTTGCTATGATAGGTCCAGGATATGAGTATAATTTTACTAAACATATTTCGGCTTATATTTATGCAGGCTATACCTTTATAAATGACATACGTCTGGGAGATAATAATGGTGATGATGTAGTCACGCTTAATGATACCAATACTTTTTATTCACGAATAGGATTAAAATTCAAAATTTAAAAATGGCAAATATTCTCCTTATAGAAGATGAAAGCGCAATACGTCGCGTTTTAGGTAAAATCTTAACTGAAGAAAATAAAGATTATGTGGTGACAGAGGCTGTTGATGGTCTTGAAGGAATAGAACTCATTAGAGATAATGATTACGATCTAGTTCTTTGTGACATTAAAATGCCTAAGATGGATGGTGTTGAGGTTCTTGAGGCTATGAAGAAAATCAAACCAGAGATTCCTGTAGTGATGATTTCGGGGCATGGAGATCTTGATACTGCGGTAAATACCATGCGATTAGGTGCTTTTGATTATATCTCTAAGCCGCCAGATTTAAATAGACTTTTAAATACGGTACGTAATGCTCTTGATAAGAAAAGTCTTGTTGTAGAAAACAATCGTCTAAAGAAAAAGGTAAGTAAGAATTACGAAATGATAGGTCATAGCGAGTTGATTGTGATCATTAAAAATATCATTGAAAAAGTTGCTCCTACAGATGCTAGAGTACTTATTACTGGTGCAAACGGAACAGGTAAAGAACTTGTAGCACATTGGTTACATGAAAAGAGTGCTCGTTCTAAGGGTCCTTTTATAGAAGTGAATTGTGCCGCCATCCCTAGTGAGTTGATAGAAAGCGAACTCTTTGGCCACGTCAAAGGAAGTTTTACTGGCGCCAATAAAGATCGCGCCGGAAAATTTGAAGCTGCAAATGGTGGAACGATTTTCCTTGATGAAATAGGCGATATGAGCGCAAAAGCTCAAGCTAAAGTTCTTAGAGCACTACAAGAAAATAAAATACAACGTGTAGGTAGTGATAGAGATATTAAAGTAGATGTAAGAATTTTATCAGCTACTAACAAAGATTTAAAACAAGAAATAGAAGATAAAAAATTTAGAGAAGATCTATATCACAGGCTTGCTGTTATTCTAATTAATGTTCCTACACTTAACGATAGGCGAGAAGATATTCCGCTTTTAATCAATCATTTTGCGTCAAAAATAGCAAAAGAACAAGGGACCTCAGTCAAAGAATTTGACGACAAAGCATTCAAATTGCTAAAGCAATACGACTGGACAGGAAACATACGTGAGTTGCGCAATGTAGTAGAACGTTTGATTATTTTGGGAGGAAATCAAATCAGCGAGAAAGATGTAAAACTTTTTGCTAGTAAATAAATAATCTATGACATCAGATGATTATAAAGCAACAGAGCAGCTTCAACTTTCAAAGTTGCCTACACTTTTAAAAAATTCTCCGTCAAAAAAGAAGACTGAAAAGGAACTGGGTAAAGTAAGAAGAGATCTGGCAAATTTTCAAGCGAGGTTGTACGCACATGACCGGCATGCGGTTTTGGTTTGCTTTCAGGGTATGGATACCTCTGGTAAAGACAGTCTGATCCGTGAGGTGTTTAAAGACTTTAATGCAAGAGGAGTGGTACAGCACAGTTTTAAGGTGCCTACAAATATAGAATTATCGCAGGGTTATCTATGGAGGCATTATATCGCCTTGCCGTCTAAGGGGCATTTTGGTATTTTTAATAGAACACATTACGAGAATGTATTAGTTACTAGAGTCCATCCAGAATATTTAATGGCCGAGAATCTTCCAGGTTTTGATAGTCCAGATGATGCGACAGAAGATTTTTGGCAAATGCGTTACCAGCAAATCAATAATTTTGAGAAGGAGCTTATTGAAAATGGAACTTTTATTTTTAAATTTTTCCTTCATCTCAGTAAAGAAGAGCAAAAAAGCAGGTTGTTAAGAAGATTGAAGACACCAGAGAAGAATTGGAAATTTTCAAAAGATGATCTTAAGGAGCGTAAATTATGGGAAAACTATATGCATTGCTATGAGCAAGCTATACGCCACACACATACAGATGTTGCTCCATGGCATATCATCCCAGCAGACGATAAGCCTGTGGCAAGACTTTTAGTTGCAAAAATACTTTTGGAGACTTTGTCCCAATTTAAAGAAATACAAGCTCCTGAAATGGATGACGAAGTATCTGGAAATATTAATAAATACATACAAGCTTTACAAAATGAATAAAATATATACCATTGGATTACTTGTTTTAATAGGTTCCGCTTTCGCGAAAGCGCAAACCTTACCAACATCAAAGGCAGATTCACTTATGCTAAGAAGTATCTATGACTTCAATCTAACAGAGTCTAAAAGTTACGAGTGGCTCGATTATTTATCTAACACCATAGGAGGAAGGTTGTCGGGGTCTCTACAAGCCGAACGCGCAGTAACTTATACCGAAAAGGAAATCAAAAAATTCACTGATAGAACAGAGTTACAGTCGGTGTTAGTTCCTAAATGGACCAGAGGCACGCCAGAATTTGCCTACATACAACTGAACGATCTTTCTACTATCAACGTTAATGTATGTGCTTTAGGAGGTTCTATCCCCACTAGAGAAGCCGGGATAAAAGCCCCGGTAATCGAGGTGACCTCTTTGCAAGAGCTTTCTGAGTTAGGAAGAGAACAGATAGAAGGAAAAATTGTTTTTTATAACCGCCCTATGGATCCTAAAAAGATTCAAACTTTTGAGGCCTATGGTGGATGTGTCGATCAAAGGTACAGCGGTGCAGAAGAAGCAGGTAAATACGGTGCTGTTGCAGTAATAGTAAGATCTATGAATCTAAGATTAGATGATTATCCGCATACGGGTGCTATGAGCTATGGTGACTCAGATGTTGAAGATTATATTCCAGCAGCTGCCATCAGTACTAATGATGCAGAAAAGTTGCACACTTACCTAGCAATAGACAAGAATTTACAGTTTTATTTAAAACAAGATTGTACCGTATGGGGAGATGTAGAAAGTCATAACGTGATAGGCGAAATTAAAGGAAGTACCTACCCTAACGAAGTGATCATCGTAGGAGGTCATTTAGATTCCTGGGATTTAGGTGATGGCAGCCATGATGACGGTGCTGGAGTAGTACAGTCCATGCAAGTATTACACACCTTGAAAACATTAGGTTATAAACCGCTACGTACGATACGAGTAGTTCTTTTTATGAATGAAGAAAATGGATTAAAGGGCGCTCGAGAATATGCAAAACAAGCGACACTTAAAAAGGAGCATCACATTTTTGCTTTAGAAAGTGACTCCGGAGGTTTTACCCCTAGAGGCTTTAGTTTTGATACTAGTGATGATCAAATGAAAGTTGTAGAATCCTGGAAACCTTTATTCAAACCTTACTTGATACATTATTTTGAGCAGGGTGGCAGTGGAGCAGACATAGGTCCATTAAAAGCTTCTGGTACAACTTTAGCAGGCCTACGACCAGATTCTCAAAGATATTTTGATTTTCATCACGCAGCAAACGATACGTTTGATGCTGTTAATAAGCGGGAGTTAGAATTAGGTGCTGCTACAATGACTAGTTTGATCTATCTTTTTGATCAATATGGAATAGTTAATAAAAGGATGGATTAGAGCACATCCCTATTGCACATTCTATCTACTTTTACGCCTTTTGAGAAATCACTATGGCATTAAAAGATTACACTAAAGAATTTCCTAAAAACCTCCATATAGCAGTACCTATAATGGTAGGTCAAATAGCCCATTTGTTAGTTGCGCTAGCAGATAATATAATGGTAGGGGAGTTGGGTGCGGCGCAGCTAGCTGCGGTGTCATTAGGTAATACTTTGATTTTTATAGCTCTTTCTGTAGGAATAGGTTTTTCATTTGCTATAACACCTCTGGTTGCAGAGGCAGATGCTCAAGGAGATTCAGACAAAGTAACCTCTATTTTTCATTTAGGTTTTTTAATGTCGTTTATCATGGGTGTTTTGTTAATGCTTTTGATGTTTCTAAGTGAGCCCATACTTTACATGCTCGATCAACCTAAAGAGGTTGTTGATTTAGCTATTCCTTATATGAGGTGGGTAGCACTTTCCTTAATACCTTTAATGATGTTTCAGGCGGTGAAACAGTTTATAGACGGGCTTTCTAAAACTACTTATTCAATGATTGCGTCTATAGTAGCAAACATTATTAATGTATTGTTGAATTACGTTTTTATATATGGGAAATTTGGATTTCCGAGATTAGAAGTTGAGGGTGCTGCTATTGGAACGTTTGTGGCAAGGATTTTAATGTTTTTAATACTCACTGTTTTGCTTTTTTTTAATAAACAGTTTAAGAGTTATTTTTATTTATTAAAGAACTACTCTTTTGGGGTAATCAATAAATTATTTCATCTGGGTCTTCCTACAGCGCTTCAAATGTTGTTTGAAGTTTCACTGTTTACAGCTGCCATTTTCTTATCTGGTACGTTAGGCACGAATAGTCAAGCAGCAAATCAAATCGCATTAAACTTATCTGCATTGACCTTTATGGTAGGAGTAGGCCTAGGGGTAACAGCGACTATTAGAGTAGGTAATCAAAAAGGACTTGGTCATTTTTCAGACTTAAAGAGAATTGCAAGATCCTTATTTCTATTGACCTTTATATTCGAGTTAGTTTTTGCTTTTTGCTTTTTGTTTTTTAGAAATCAATTACCTTTTATATATATAGATAATATAGATGTAGTTGAGTTAGCGTCGAAGATTTTAATAATTGCAGCATTCTTCCAATTAAGTGATGGGTTTCAAGTTGTTTTATTAGGAGCTTTACGGGGCTTTCAAGATGTTTGGATTCCTACTCTTATTTGTTTTATAGCTTACTGGATAGTTGGGTTTCCAATTTCATTCATTTTGAGCAGCTATTATGACTTCGGGGTTCAAGGTATATGGATGGGATTATTAGTTGCGTTATCACTTTCGGCTGTTTTAATGTTTTTAAGATATAGGTATTTATTGAGTAGTTATGATGTTACTGCAGAGGAGAAGGCGGCGTAGGACAGGTTTGAAGAGTTGTTTGATGAGGATGTAAAATCATTTTTAAAATCAAATAGCTGTAAATGAGCTTGTTGTTTTTTATTTCCATTTATTTTCATTTTTTATCATTAAAAAGTTTGGTTTGTAATAGATAGTGTCTGTATATTTGCACCCGCTTAGGAAAACAAGTATATGTTTAACGAGGCAAATGTTCTTCAAAAAAGGTTAAAAAATCAACAATCAAATCGTAAAGATTTGTTGCAGGATTTTAATTTTTAGATTTTGAAGATGTTCATTGAGATATTGATTGACAGCACAAATTAAAGTTATCACTTTAGAGTGATAACAATAGTTATATAATAAATATAGATAAGCACAATGCTAATTAAGTAGTTTCTAAAAAGCATCATATATTAAATGATCTTTAAAAAGATTCGACGATGAAGAGTTTGATCCTGGCTCAGGATGAACGCTAGCGGCAGGCTTAACACATGCAAGTCGAGGGGCAGCATATCTAGCTTGCTAGATGATGGCGACCGGCGCACGGGTGCGTAACGCGTATACAATCTACCTATTACTGAGGTATAGCCCGAAGAAATTTGGATTAACACCTCATAGTATTATTAAGTCGCATGATTTAATAATTAAAGGTTACGGTAATAGATGAGTATGCGTCCTATTAGCTAGATGGTGAGGTAAAGGCTCACCATGGCTACGATAGGTAGGGGTCCTGAGAGGGAGATCCCCCACACTGGTACTGAGACACGGACCAGACTCCTACGGGAGGCAGCAGTGAGGAATATTGGACAATGGGCGCAAGCCTGATCCAGCCATGCCGCGTGTAGGAAGACGGCCCTATGGGTTGTAAACTACTTTTGTACGGGAAGAAATCTCTCTACGTGTAGAGAGTTGACGGTACCGTAAGAATAAGCACCGGCTAACTCCGTGCCAGCAGCCGCGGTAATACGGAGGGTGCAAGCGTTATCCGGAATCATTGGGTTTAAAGGGTCCGTAGGCGGGCTAATAAGTCAGTGGTGAAATGCAGGGGCTTAACTCCGGCACTGCCATTGATACTGTTAGTCTTGAATTATTGTGAAGTGGTTAGAATATGTAGTGTAGCGGTGAAATGCTTAGATATTACATAGAATACCAATTGCGAAGGCAGATCACTAACAATATATTGACGCTGATGGACGAAAGCGTGGGTAGCGAACAGGATTAGATACCCTGGTAGTCCACGCCGTAAACGATGGTTACTAGCTGTTCGGTACGATTGAGTACTGAGTGGCCAAGCGAAAGTGATAAGTAACCCACCTGGGGAGTACGTTCGCAAGAATGAAACTCAAAGGAATTGACGGGGGCCCGCACAAGCGGTGGAGCATGTGGTTTAATTCGATGATACGCGAGGAACCTTACCAGGGCTTAAATGCATTTTGACAGGTCTAGAAATAGATTTTTCTTCGGACAATTTGCAAGGTGCTGCATGGTTGTCGTCAGCTCGTGCCGTGAGGTGTCAGGTTAAGTCCTATAACGAGCGCAACCCCTGTTGCTAGTTGCCAGCGAGTCATGTCGGGGACTCTAGTGAGACTGCCGGTGCAAACCGTGAGGAAGGTGGGGATGACGTCAAATCATCACGGCCCTTACGTCCTGGGCCACACACGTGCTACAATGGTAGGGACAGAGAGCAGCCACTTCGTGAGAAGGAGCGAATCTACAAACCCTATCTCAGTTCGGATCGTAGTCTGCAACTCGACTACGTGAAGCTGGAATCGCTAGTAATCGCATATCAGCCATGATGCGGTGAATACGTTCCCGGGCCTTGTACACACCGCCCGTCAAGCCATGGAAGCTGGGGGTGCCTGAAGTCGGTGACCGCAAGGAGCTGCCTAGGGTAAAACCGGTAACTGGGGCTAAGTCGTAACAAGGTAGCCGTACCGGAAGGTGCGGCTGGAACACCTCCTTTCTGGAGTTTCTGAAATAATGAAACTACAAGAGTGATGTAATGCAGAGTTACTTAGTTAGTGTGTTTATTTATTTTTATATTAAGAATTGTCAATTAAGAGAAGCCGCGAGGTTTTGTTCAATGATTTAGAGTCTCATAGCTCAGCTGGTTAGAGCGCTACACTGATAATGTAGAGGTCGGCAGTTCGAGTCTGCCTGGGACTACTTTTTTTTGTGGTTTTGCCACATTTGTTCATTTAAAATAATTAGGAAACTTTAGATGTTGAGGATTATATTCCATATTCATAATTTTGAATTAATTTTCTA